>JAQIBH010000191.1 GCA_027859205.1 Bacteroidales bacterium
TTACTAAGCCTGCCATTTTTCTCTTATTCTGGGGGTATTGTTCACAATACGAACCAAAGTGCTTCGTGGGTGCGTAATTTTGCTCGCGACGCTTCAACAAATATTGATGCTGTATTTTACAATCCAGCAGGTTTAACCAAACTTGGCGATGGTTTTTTCATATCCTTAAACAGCCAAACATTATTTCAGAATAGAACAATTACTTCCGACTATACGTATTTGAATAATACGCCAGTTGATTATGAAGGTTCTGTTACGGTTCCTGTATTGCCTAGCATATATGCAGCATATAATACTGGGAAATTCTCTTTCTCATTTGGGATGAATGTTATTGGCGGAGGAGGTAGCGCTACATTTGAAAATGGATTGCCATCTTTTGAAATTGCTATTGCTGATTTATATCCAGCGTTTGCTACTTCTGGAGTTACTGGCTATTCCTTAAATGCCTACTTAGAGGGCAGTTCGGTTTTTTGGGGATACCAATTAGGTGCATCATATGAAATAAATGACATGCTTTCTGTTTATTTAGGTGCGAGATATGTTACAGCTACTAACACTTATAATGGATACCTAAAAGATATTACAGTTGATGCTGGAGTTACTATGCCAGCAAGCACATTTGTTACCGGAGTAGAAACGCAATTACAGACCTCATCAGATAATATTGCCGCCGCTATTAAAGGAGGGTTAGACCCAGCTACTCCATTTACGGACCCAGTTGGTGTTGCAACTCTTACAAGTTTAGGATTATATCAAACAGGAATGACATATGCACAAGCTGCAACAGCTTTCGGAAAGGGAGCTATAGGCATGAATCAGAAAGCAACAATCCTTGAAGATCAAACTGCAGATATAGAACAAAAGGGTTCTGGTATCACTCCTATTATTGGTGTTAACATCAGCCCAAACGATAAATTAAATATTGGTTTAAAGTACGAATTCCAAACTAAAATAGAACTTGAAAATAATGTTGAAGAAGGAAAAGGGTTTCTTTATGCTTACGACGGTCTAGATCCTTTATATAAATATCCAGATGGAGAAATAAATAGAAATGACATGCCTGCTTTATTAACAGTTGGTGTTGATTACAAAATGTCAGAAAAATTCTTAGTTTCAACCGGTGTACATTATTACTTCGATGAGAGTGCTAATTATGGTTATAAGGATGCAAACGATAATGCTGTAAAAAACAGTGACGTATTTAACACTAATTACTGGGAATGGGCTTTAGGATTAGAATATAACATTTCTGATAAATTGCTTCTTAGCGCGGGTTATTTAAGAGCTCAATCAGGATTAAAAGCTGAATACCAAACTGATTTAAACTATAAAATATCGTCTAATAGCTTTGGACTGGGTGGTGCTTTCGCAGTTACTCCAAAAATTGATCTAAATCTTGCTGTTGCATACACTATGTATATTGAAGACGCAAGAACATACGATTATAATGTTGCAGGAAGCCCGTTAAATGTTGAGTCTATTACTGAAACTTATAATAGAAGCAACTTATTTTTTGGTTTAGGTCTTGATTTCAAATTTGGTGGAAAATCTGAATAATTAAATAAAATTTGTTAATTAAATGCCCTTCGAGTATATTGAAGGGCATTTTTAATATTTGAGATTTGTCATAAATTTATGTAAATTAAGTGTTAGGAATACTAACGCTGCTACGCAGCTTTTTAAATTTATGCATTCATTTATACCATATTTTCATTGCTACGCAATTAGTTGTTTAAACATGTACTGCAAGGAAATACTTATGGTATAAAATGCATTTTGCATACACCTGTAAAGTCCGTTAAGGACAATAGTATGGGAATAAAAAATACCTTTACATCTAAAACAAGTCCTGTAAGGACGATAGAATAAAAATATGGCTAATACTTATACCCAAATTAACATTCATGCTGTTTTTGCTGTGAAAGACAGACAAAATGTTTTAAACAAAGAAATTCGCTATCGTGTTTTTGAATACATTAGTGGCATTATAAAGGGATTAGAATTATTCCCTCTAGCAGTAAATGGTTTCACTGATCATGTTCACG
>JAQIBH010000198.1 GCA_027859205.1 Bacteroidales bacterium
CTGTATTTTAATACTAAAGCAATTGCCATTACATATGAAAACATCGATATCTTAAATGTATTTCAACAATTAGCTTATATAAAAGTAGAAGCTGGATTAGTTTCTGCTGTTGATGAATATAGAATTGAAATGGAAATTGGTGATTTAGAAAACCAGTTAACTCTATTAAAGGATAAAGAGTATGTTTTACAAGTCATGTTTAATAATTTATTAAATATTGATGATAACGAAACCATCTTATTTCCAGATATTTTGTGGACAAATGATATAAGTCTTTCAAGACAGGCGGTTCTGGATTCCATCCGAACAAAAAATCATCAATTGCTGAGCATTGATTTTCAAACAGAAGCATTACGTTTTAAAAAGGATGTTGCCGAAAAAAACGGTAAACCAAGTTTTAACATTGGCTTGGATTACACTTTCGTTGGTAAAGGTGACAACAACATGGCCGGTACAGATGCATTCATGTTCCCCAAAATTGGGATCACTATTCCTCTTTATCGCAACAAATACAAAGCTATGGTTCAGGAAGTAGTTTACCTTGAAGTTGCTAAGGAAAACGAGAAAATAGATAAAACGAATGTTTTGGAAACTCTTTTTGAGAATGGATGGAAGGATTATCTGGACGCAGATCGTAGAATTAGTTTATTTAACTCACAATTAAATTTGGCTCAAAAATCACTCAGGATGCTGGAAACGGATTATTCAACAGGCAATAAAAATTTCGAAGAAGTTCTTAGAATGGAACGTAGATTATTAAAATATAATCTGGAACTTGAAAAATCTCGTACTGATAAACAAGCTGCAATATCATTCATCAATTATTTAATGGGGAATTGATGTGCTGATGTGCTGATGTGCTGATGTGCTGATGTGCTGATGTGCTGATGTGAGGATGTGAGGATGTGAGGATGTGAGGATGTGAGGATGTGAGGATGTGAGGATGTGAAGATGTGAGGATGTGAAGATGTGCTGATGTGCTGATGTGAAGATGTGAAGATGTGAAGATGTGAGGATGAAAAAATAACAAGAATTTGAAAAATGGAAAAAAGAAATGAAATAGTTGAAGTTAGTTTTAGGCTTGCTTTGTTAATAATTGAGTTTTCAGAAGAACTCGAATCAAACAAAAAATATGTGATTGCGAAACAAGTATTACGATCTGGCACATCCATAGGAGCATATATAAGAGAATCACAGAGTGCTGAAAGTAAATCTGACTTTATTCATAAACTAAAAATTGCACATAAAGAAGTTTTAGAAACAGAATATTGGATTGATCTTATTAAAGAAAGTAAAACATATCCAAAGCCTACTCAGGAGATAGAAAATTTATTACTATCTGTAAACAAATTATTAAATAAGATTATATCAACATCAAAAAATAAAATAAAATAATATGAAAAACATTAAAAGTATTATAAATATTATAAAAGAGCATATAAAATTGATTTCTATCGCTTTAGCTATTGGTCTTATATTAGGAATAATTATAGGCAAAATAACTAATCAACATATAAACACATCAACAACTCATGTGGATGAATCAACACATCAACACATCGATGAATTAACGAATGAAGTGTGGACTTGCTCTATGCATCCACAAATTAGACAAGATAAACCAGGACAATGTCCCATTTGTGCTATGGATTTAATTCCATTAATCACCGCGAGTTCTGATGGAGATGATGTGAATCCAAATGAAATTGTAATGACCGAATCTGCAGCAAAACTTGCTTCGATTCAAACGATTATAGTTACAAAAGGAGTCCCGAATAAAACAATTTATTTGCAAGGTAAAATTCAGCCTGATGAAAGAAATATTGCTGAACTAACCGCCAGGTTTGGTGGCCGTATTGAAAAACTGTTTGTTAATTTTACGGGACAGAAAGTTAGAAAAGGTGAAAAACTGGCAACCATATATTCTCCCGAATTAGTAACTGCACAGCGTGAATTATTAGAAGCGGTTTCATTTAAAGAAAGTCGTCCTTCGTTATATACTGCAGCAAAAGGTAAGCTTAAACTTTGGGATTTAAGTGATAAGCAAATTTCTGATATTGAAGAGAAAGGTGAGCCACTGGTTTATTTTGACGTTTTATCTCCAATTACAGGTACCGTTATGATGCGTCATGTAGCAATAGGTGATTACATAAAGGAAGGATCTGCCTTATTTAAAGTTGTAGATTTAAGTAATGTTTGGGCTATGTTCGATGCCTACGAAAGTGATTTACCATGGA
>JAQIBH010000158.1 GCA_027859205.1 Bacteroidales bacterium
ACAGGTGGTGTTTCAGCAAGTTATGCTATGATGGGAGATTTAAATATTTCTGAACCCGGTGCACTAATTGCATTTGCAGGACGTAGAGTAATTGAACAAACCATTGGAGAAAAACTTCCGGATAGTTTTCAAACAGCAGAATATTTGCTTGAGCATGGTTTTATTGATTCCATTGTTAACAGAAAAGATATGAAGGATTACCTAAGTAATGTCCTTAGCTTTTATAACAGAGAATCAAATTAAGATCTTTCTTCATTTAATAAAATTCACAGAATCATGGAACAAGAATTTGATAATATAGCTATTTTGACAGAGGAAAAAAAGATGACAGAAAAGCAAAAATCTAAAACAGCATGGGAAATTGTAAGCATTAGCCGACATCCTAAAAGACCTGTTCTTCAGGATTATCTTTCAGGAATTGTTGCAAATTTCATTGAATTTCATGGCGATCGACATTTCTCTGATGATCCTGCCATGATTGGTGGTTTTGCTAAAATCGGCGATCAAAAAGTAATGCTTATTGGCCATAATAAAGGGAAAAATACAACCCAAAACATTGAACGTAATTTTGGAATGGCCTTACCTGATGGCTACCGAAAAGCATTGCGCCTAATGAAATTAGCACAAAGATTCAATGTTCCGGTAATTACTATTATTGATACCCCCGGAGCTTTTCCTGGTCTTGAAGCTGAAGAAAGAGGTCAGGCAGAAGCAATAGCTAAAAATCTTACCGAAATGGCTTCCATTGAAGTACCTATAATTTGTATTGTTATTGGCGAAGGAGGAAGTGGCGGAGCTCTTGGAATAGGTGTTGGTGATAAAATACTGATGTTATCCAATGCTATTTATTCAGTAATATCTCCGGAAGGCTGTGCATCTATCTTGTGGCGTGATGCTGCATTTGCTCCTGATGCTGCCGAAGCAATGAATATTACTGCAGACAAACTTCTTAAACACGGTGTTATTGATGAAATAATTGAAGAACCTGGTGAAGGAGCTCACTCAGATTATGACGCAATTGCAAAATCCGTAAAAAAAGCAATCTTAAAAAACTTAGAAAAGTTAAATAAATTATCTGTTGATGAATTAATTCAAAGCAGATTTGAAAAATTCTCAGCAATGGGAAAATTCTCAGTAAACAAGTCTGCCGACAGGCAAGTAAATAAATAATAAAAAAAATTAAATGTAATCCGGTATATAATATTAAAAGTGGACAAAAATTTAATAAATATGGGAAACACTAAATTAAGAATTACAGATACAACATTAAGAGATGGTCACCAATCACTTTGGGCTACTCGAATGCGAACTAAAGATATTATTGATATTATCGAAACCATTGACTCCGTAGGTTATTATTCTTTAGAAGTATGGGGTGGGGCAACTTTTGATGTTTGCTTAAGATTTTTACGTGAGAATCCATGGGAAAGATTACGTTTAATTAAAGCAAAAGCCAAAAAAACACCTTTACAAATGTTGTTAAGAGGTCAGAATATTGTTGGATATAAAAATTATCCGGATGATGTAGTTGATCGTTTTGTTCAAACAGCTCACGAAAATGGTATCGACATTTTCAGAATATTTGATGCTCTGAACGATTCACGAAATCTTGAAGCTGCTATTAAATCTGTTAAGAAACACGGTGCACACGCACAAGGAACTCTTTCATACACTATAAGTCCGGTACATACAATTGAGAAATTTGTAAGCGATGCCAAAGAGCAAGTTGCAATGGGTATTGATTCACTGTGTATAAAAGATATGGCTGGATTATTATCTCCAACTATGTCTTCAAACTTAGTTACTGCATTAAAAAAAGAAATAAATGTTCCTATTCAGATTCATTGTCATGCTACAAGCGGAATGGCGGATGCAGCGTATTTGGATGGTGTAAGAGCAGGTGCTGGTGCAGTTGATTGTGCTATTTCTTCAATGGCAGGATTTTCTTCTCAACCTCCTGTTGAAACTATAAATGCTATCTTTAAAGAAACTGAGTTTGATGTTGATTTAGATCTTGAAGCATTAAGAAAAGTAAATAAGTATTTTGCAGATTTAACTCCACTAAGATCTAAAGGAAGAGGTTTTGAGCCAATTATTGATTCTGAAATTCTTGTTCACCAGATTCCTGGAGGAATGATCTCAAACTTCCGCTCTCAACTTGAACAACAAGGAGCAATTGAAAAATTGCCGGAAGCATTGGAAGAGGTAACACGAGTTCGAAAAGATCTTGGTTATCCTCCATTAGTTACTCCTACAAGTCAGATTGTTGGAACACAGGCGGTTATGAATGTGATTACAGGTGAAAGATATAAAGTTGTTCCTCAGGAAGTAAAAAATTATGTGAAAGGAATGTATGGACGTTCACCTGCTCCTATCGATCCTAAATTTATAAAGCAAATCTTAGGTAATGAAAAACCTATTGATCATCGCCCTGCTGATGATCTTAAACCAATGTTACCAACTGCAACAAAAAATGTTGCAAACCCTGAATTAATTGAAAACGAAGAGGATATTTTATCGTACTGCCTCTTCCCGGAAGTTTCGATGGAATACTTTAAATGGAGAGCACTTGCTGAGGATTTAAGACCAAAAACTCCAGCTGATATTGAGGTAGAAGAATTTGTTAAAGTTCCGGTTGCAGAAAAAGAAGCTGCAGTAAATTCAGCTATTTCTGAAGCTGCAAACCAAATGCTACACCAGGAAGATTATGCAGGAATGAATGCTATATTGGACAGAGCATCGAGAATGCAACTTAACGAACTTGTC
>JAQIBH010000058.1 GCA_027859205.1 Bacteroidales bacterium
ATTTAAAAAAGCCCTCTTCACATTCTAACTGTCTGGGAGACGGAAAAGCTGCAGAGAAAATGGTTGAAATTTTAAAAAAAGTTGAATACATCACAACTGCATAAGGCAATGGTTTTAAATTGAAATAAAAAAGAAGCCATCTCAAAAGTCACTTTTGTCATCTCCAACTTGATTGGAGATCTCGTAATTACTTGTTTATATGATAAGTATGAGATTCCCTTTTTCAAGGGAATGACAGTTTTATTACTTTTGATACAACTTCTTTCTATTATAGTAGTATAAAATTATTCATTGTAAAGATCTAAAATTTCTTCAAGACTTAATGCATAATTATAAATTCTAATGTCATCGATATCTCCATTATGAAATCCAAAACCATCGTTACTTCCAATTTTTAATTCTTTACCTGCTGCATTCAATAATTCACGTGGATCAGATTCCGAAATCTGTAAAACACCATCTTTATATATATCCATTGTACTTTGTGAAATACTTGAAATACAAACATAATGATGCCAATCAGTATCAAATGGTTCTGGTCTAAAATAGATTCTTCCAGGAGGATTTCCTCCTTCTCCTAACCAGCCATAATCAAAAAAGTTTGTGTTCTGGCTATCGTGATAATAATTAATTGAAATACCAAACCGATCGGTGTTTGGACATAACATAAGTTGACTTTGCGCCTTAGACTGTTCTGAATTAATCCACATACTTATAGTTATCTCTTTTGTTGGAATAACATTTCCAAAATCAACTATTTCGATATAATCATCACCATCAAAATGATAAGCACTATTTGCTATGCCATTTCTATCATTAGTCAAGGTTGCTCCATAAACAATACCATCATTATTATTATCACTTTCATCTACTGCATTTCCATTAAATGGATAATATGCTACCATATCCACTTGTTCTAAAATAATTGTTAGAGGATTAGCTAAATGCTTCTTTAATGAATCTGAAGTAAATACACCATTATAGCTATAATAACCTTCCTTTTCAATGGTTAATTCATAATTTGGATAATTATCATTTACTGTAATCTTGTTAGTTATAGCACCAACAGTTCCATTATATAATGTAGTTTCTGATGATTTAACAAGAATTTCTGCTTCAGTAAGTTCAAAATTAGAAATAGCTTCATTGTATTTAAATACAGTAACTAAAAAATCAAATATTTCAACATTTTCAAAACCAAAAGTTGAATAGCCAAAATCATCTGGTGAACTTTCATATGTAGTCAATACCTCAGGAGTTACTTTTTTAACATCATCTTTACTTATAACAAATTCAATAGGTAAAGGATTATTTACCAGATATGCATTATTTGATGATTCAAGTGGTGCTGCATAAACTACATCATCTGTTGAATTAAGAATTAAAAATCCGGTTAGTTTGTATGTTCCGGACAATAAAGAAATCGGTTCAGTAATATATGAATTGTCGAAATTATAAAACTTAACAACTTCAGAATCACAAACAATTTCACCTGTTTCGCTTTCAATTGTAATTATTGCTGAACTCAAATCTTCCTCGTTTATAGCAAATTTATTTGAACTCTCATTTACAATATTAAATTCAAACTCAAGGCTACCAATTCCTTCTTCAATCGGATCGTTATTGTCATTACATGATAATAATCCAACAACAAACAATAAACAATAAAGCGAAATTTTTCTCAAATAGATTTTCATAAAAAAATACTTTTTAGGTTAATAATTTTATTAATTAGAATTTACTTTCCTCATATTTTATGAATAACTATAATTAAATAAAATAGTTATATCAAGTGCATATTAAAACAAAAATAATAAAACTAACGAGATTCCAAAGCAAACATATTAAATAGCCTTTCCTAATTCTAAAATCTCAATCCAATCTTTACACTCACTTGAATTTAAATCGATTTTTCTTACTGATCTTTTGTAAATTTACATTCTATAAATATTAAAAAGATGAAAATATATCTCGATTATAATGCTACGACACCAATAGACAAAGAAGTAGCTCAAGCCATGCAGCCATATTTAGCTGATTATTTTGGGAATCCTTCAAGCTCTCACAGTTTTGGTATCGAAACTAAAAAGGCTGTCGAAAATGCACGAAAACAAGTTGCAAACTTAATAAACTGCAAACCAAACGAAATAACATTTACCAGCGGAGGTTCTGAATCAAATAATTACGCTATTAAAGGTATTGCTTATGCATATGAAAACAGAGGAAATCATATAATCACCTCAACCATAGAGCATCCAGCCGTAGTTGAAGTTTGTAAATATCTTGAACGAAAAGGTTTTAAAATCTCGTATATTCCGGTTGATGAACATGGTATTATCGATTTAGAAAAATTAAAAAAAGCTATTACCAAACAAACTATTCTTATCACTGTGATGCATGCAAATAACGAAATCGGTACAATCCAACCTATTTTTAAAATTGCCAAACTAGCTCAAAAAAATAGTATATATTTTCATACAGATGCTGCACAATCGGCCGGTAAATATCCAATCGATATAAAAGAAATGGGTATTGATCTTCTTACTATTGCAGGCCATAAATTATATGCTCCAAAAGGAATAGGTGCTCTGTATATTAAAGAAGGCGTTCAGTTAGAAAAGTTAATTCATGGTGCCGATCATGAACAAAATAAAAGAGCCGGAACTGAAAATATACTAGAAATTGTGGGATTAGGAAAGGCTTGTGATATTGCGCACAGATATTTATATCGGAATATTACACACATGCAATCTGTTAGAAATTTGCTTTTTAATAATCTTAAAGAAAGCATCCCAAATTTAAAACTAAATGGTCATCCAGAATTACGATTACCTAATACATTAAATATAAGCTTTCCGAATATCGAAGCTAACATATTATTAAATGAATTAGAAAGTAAAGGCATAGCAGCCTCTGCCGGAGCAGCTTGCCATACCGATTCTATAGACGTATCTCCTGTTTTAACTGCAATTAAGCTTAGTACAGAATTTGCTATGGGAACAATACGATTTTCTATAGGTAAAAACACTTCAGAGGATGAAATTAATAGAGCTTCAAAAATAATTATTGAAACTGTAAATCAATTTAATACCGAAGGAAAAGAAATAAAGCATACAAGTTCCACAGATTTTACAAATATTAAACTAACGAAATATACTCAAGGACTTGGTTGCGCTTGTAAATTAAGACCTCAAGAACTGGAAAAAATATTAAGTGACATTCCTGTAAACACCGATCCTAACATTTTAATCGACACAAATAATTCCGACGATGCTGCTGTTTATAAACTAAATGACGAAACGGCTTTGGTCAAAACAGTTGATTTTTTCACACCAATTGTTGATAACCCTTACGATTTTGGTGCAATTGCAGCAGCCAATGCTCTTAGTGATATTTATGCAATGGGTGCAAAACCTTTATTTGCATTAAACATAGTTGGATTTCCATCAAACAGATTGCCCATAGAAGTTCTGAAGCAAATACTTAAAGGTGCGCAAGACAAAGCAACTGAAGCTGGAATAAGTATATTAGGTGGCCATACAATAGATGATCCGGAACCAAAATATGGAATGGTAGTGAGTGGTATAGTTCATCCCAACAAAATATTATCAAATTCTAGCGCTAAAGAAGGTGATGCAATTATATTGACAAAACCAATTGGTTTAGGAATTATTACTACTGCTTTAAAACGTGGTTTAGTTGATAAAAAAACCGAAGAATTTGTAATAAAAACAATGTCGGAGCTTAACAAATATGCTGCTGACATTATTCAGAATTTCGATATAAATGCATGTACGGATGTTACAGGGTTTGGATTATTAGGACATTTAAGCGAAATAACAATCGCTAGTAAAATGGATGTTAATATATTCTCCGAACAAGTGCCTGTAATTGAAGAATCTCGCGAATTTGCTACAAGTAATATTATTCCAGGAGGGTCAACAAATAACCTTAATTACTTTTCAAAATACATTGATTGGGATACTAATATTTCAGATATTGAAAAAATCATTTTATGCGATGCTCAAACTTCTGGAGGCTTATTATTTACAATTCCAATGAGTCAAAAAAATGAAGTAATAAAACAACTTAAAAAATCTGGAATTGAATATGCTTCACATATTGGAAACTGCATTTTGAAAGGAAACGGACTAATAAGTGTACTAAAAAAATAAAAACAGAATGAAAATTAAAACCAGTTACTTAGTTTTAATTTTTACAATGACATCAATTATGTCTTGTAATAATTCCACAAACTCAAAAACAGACGACATAAAAAGTATTACATATGCGAAAATTGAAAATGCTTCTTGGTTAATTGGGCAATGGCAAAACAATACTACTAAAGGAAACTTACAGGAAATTTGGGAAAAGAAAAACGACTCAACACTCAATGGCATTAGTTTTTTTATTGTTGGGAAAGATACTATCTCGTCAGAAACAATCAGTCTTGAAGAAAGAAGTAATGAATTGTTTTATATTCCAATTGTTAAAAACCAAAATGATGGACAAGCTATCAAATTTAGGCTTACATCATTAACAACAAATCAACTTGTTTTTGAAAACCCTAATCACGATTTCCCTCAAAAAATTACTTATAATCAGATTTCGAATGACTCTTTAATTGCTGTAATATCAGGAATAAAGAATGGAACAGAGAACTCACAAAACTTCCCAATGACAAGAACACAATAAACATGACAGCGACTAGAGGAATGCCAAAAGGACAACTACTTCATTCTTCAAAATATTAAAATATTTTCAAAAACGAAATGCATTAAAATGCTAAGTTATAAAAATTATTAAACCAATAAAACTCAATTTTGAATAAAACAATTTCGATTTAAAAGCGTTTTCTTCAATGTATAAAATTAAAAAACATGAAAATATTTAAATTTATTTTAGTCATATCGTTTAGCCTTTTTTTAGTTGGTTTTTCTTCGGCACAAGATATTATTACCGGACTAAATAAGGATATTGTTAAATATGTAAAGTCGGTGGAAGGCAAAAAAGTTGATCGCGGTGAATGTTGGGATTTAGCAAATCAAGCACTAATACATATTGATGCCGATTGGGATAAAGCCTACGTTTACGGGAATAAAGTTGATCCTGAAAAAGATCAGGTTTTTCCAGGAGATTTAATTCAATTCGAAAATGTGAAAGTTCAGTACACAGAAGGAAATGCTACGTACACTGAATTTATGACACATCATACTGCAATTGTTTATAAAGTAATTGAAAAAGGAGTTTACAAAATCGCACATCAAAATACAGAATTCTCGGGAAGAAAAGTTGGAGTTAGCAATTTAAATCTTAATCATGTTGTGGAAGGAGATATCTTCTTTTATCGTCCTACAAAAAATCTTGGAAATGAATAATCGTTGGAATCTCAATAATAAAAAAGCACTTGTAACTGGTGGAACAAAAGGAATAGGTAAAGCCATTGTAAAAGAATTTATTGATTTAGGAGCTGAAGTTATAGTTGTTGCAAGAAATAAGTCTGAGTTTATAACACTTCAAAATGACTTAAATACTGATAAAATCAGTTTTATAGAAGCTGATGTAAGCGTGTACGGTGATATTAATAAAATATTTTATTCCTTAGAGCAAGCTGGAAATACTTTGGATATTTTAGTAAACAATGCAGGTACCAATATCCGAAAGAAAACCATTGAATATTCAAATGAAGAATACAATACAATAATTAATACAAATCTACGATCAGCATTTGAATTAAGTAAACTAGCTTACCCTCTTTTAAAAAAATCAGAACAGGGAAACATTATAAATATATCGTCTGTTTCAGGCCAAACACATATTCGTACAGGCTCAATTTATGGAATGACTAAGGCTGCATTGATTCAGTTAACGAAGAACCTTGCTAGTGAATGGGCACAAGATGGAATTCGTGTTAATGCAATTGCTCCTTGGTATATTAAAACTCCCCTTGTAGAACCTGTTTTAAAGAATAAGGAATTCTATGATGATGTTATTAATAGAACTCCTATGAAAAAAATTGGCAAACCTGAAGATGTTTCTGCAGCAGTAGCCTTTTTATGTATGCCTGCTGCTGCTCATATTACCGGACAATGCATAAACGTTGATGGTGGATTTACGATTTATGGGTTTTAATTTATCGGCAGTATCTCTCAAGATAATTTATTGCTTCATAACTTCCATAACGTTTTCCTTTTTCCCAATCGGAACACGCTCCTTTTTTATCGCCAAGTTTTAAACGAGCATAACCTTTTTTAGCATAAATATCTCCATTGTATGCTTCCATATCTAAAAACATGGAATAATCCTTAATAGCAAACTCATAAGTATTTGTTGCACAATAAATATCGCCACGAAGCTCATAATATTCCTTTTTAGATTTTATCTGCAAGGATTGATTAACAGCCTTTAAAGCTTCAAAATAATTCTTATTTTTAAAATGTGATTTGCTACTTAAATATAATACATCAGAATTATCTGGTAAAATCTCTAAAATATAATTGGTCAAATTAATTGCTTCATCAAATTGATCGGTCTTAAATAACAAATCGGCTTTAGTTATATAATAATCAATTTGGTATGGATTTATTTTTATTAATTTATTAATATCTTGTAATGCAGTTTTATATTCTTTCAAATCATAGTTTACAACGCGTCTTTGTTTTAAATATTCTGAATTAGATTTTTTTAAATTTAATGCCGCATTAATAGATTTTAATGATCCGTTCAAATCACCCTCAAAATACTCGATCTTACTTTGCAAATAATGAGCTTGCGCAATATTGTTATTTCTTGAAAGCATTTCCTTAACAATGAAAAGTGCTTGGTTATATTTATTATCCAAAATAAGTCGTTCTGCTTGATAAAGCTGCTTTTCTGTTCTTGAATATAAGTTTCCCGATAAAATAAACTCTTCTAATTCCAACTGATATATTGAAGAGTGCTCTTCTGTTTCTAATAAATCAAACAAAGAAATTTTATAAGTCGATTTTAGATTTTCTTCTAACACTAATTTCGCCTTTTCTTGATCTTCATTTTCCAAATATATTTTCAGCTTAAGCTCACTTGAATAAAATGGTTTAATCTTATCAAGCTTATTACAATAAGTAAGGGCTTCATTATAGTTGCTTAACTTAAAAAATATTTCAGCTTTTGCTAAATAAAATTCTGGTTTTGGATTATTAGAAATCAAATCATCTAAAGAATCATTGGCAGTAATATATTTTCCATTATCAATATCAATAAATACACACAGAGCTTTTGTACTAATATTCTGGGAAAACAGAATGCTAGGAAATAATAATAAAATTATAATATAAATTAAACGTAAACCCATTATCAATTATAAATTGTTAATCAATGTCGTTTAGTTAAGAAGATTCCGCATCAAGTGCGGAATGACAAAGCGATTGTTTTCCTGCTTTACTGTCATTCCTGCGTATGCAGGAATCTAAGTTTTCAAGTAATATACCCTTAACTAAACGACATTGAATTGTTAATTATAAATTAATAATTATTCATTACTTATTTCTCCAATTGCTGTTCCTGTATACACGTGTATAAATCCAACAATATTTCTTAGTTCTAATCCTGAAATTCTCGGTTCCCATACATCGCAAATGTAATAATAAACTCCTGCTGCCACCGGGCTATTTGTGTTTTGTGCTTTCCCATCCCAATTAATTAAAGGATCGGTTGTGTGATAAACTAACTCGCCCCACCTATTATAAATATTCATTTCAAGCTTTTTAACATATTCTAAAGGATTCGTAGCAAAATAAACATCATTAACACCATCTCCATTTGGTGAAAATACATTCGGGAGTTCATAATAAGAACAATCATCAACACATTGAACATACGATGCATCACTTTCGTTGTTAAACGAATCAATAGCAGCCACAGCATAACATCCACCCATAGATTCTGCAGGGAAATGTTCAAAACTAGTAATTTCCGCCCCCTCAATTCTAATAATTGAATCTAAGCTCATTTCAGTATTTTGTACAAAATAAACTTTATACGCAATAACATCATTAGCACATGTTAGATTTGGATTATTCCAGGTAAGTATATTCTTTAAATTATCGCAATCGGATACTACATTTAATGCAGGCGGACATGGTCGTTGGAAGTCTTCCGGTGTTTGACAATTCTCATGCGACCAATTAATAGTTGAAGTCTCAACAGTGTCAATTACATACGAACCAATACTTTTTACTTTGTAACAATAATTAACTCCATTTTTTAATTTAGTATCTGTAAAAGTTCTATCTGTTGAGTAAGCAATAGAATCAAATTCTGCGGTAGAATTATTAAAACGATAAATCACATATTCATTATCAAACCAAGGTGTGTTCTTTAATATATTTATTTCAACCTGATTATCGGAAGGGAGTAACTCAAGAAAAATTGACGATGCTAACTGAGGTATACCTATTCTAAATCGATTTCCAGGTGTAACATTATATAATGCTATTTCATACGAATACTGTGTTCCTGTAGTATTTAATCCTGAATCAAGAAAACTAGTATCTTCCAAAGTCTCTAAAGAATCAATTCTTTCGAGGCGCATTCCATATTGATCATCAGATCTATAAATTATGTACTTAAACGGACCAATTGCTCCTGGAATAGTATCAAGCCGTGTTGGTTTTGCCCAACGAACCATAATTTTTCCATTGGTTAAATCTGTACTTTCAACACTTACATTTGTAATATTAGGAAAACCTAAAGCCAAAGATGTACACTGCTCATCTGAAGGAAAACTTTGAGCACCATCTGCATATTCAGCTATTATTCTATAACAATAATCAAAACCTTGAACTAAGCCTTCGCCATTATCATTATCAATATGGGCTGTATCTTCACTTTCACCTACAAATTCATATCCAGAATTATCCGGTAGACCTGTAGTACAGCTGTCATGCACATAATTTAAAGAACCAACCCTTCGATAAATAAGATATTTATCGGGCACACAATCAATAGGTGCATTCCAATTTAGTCGAATAAATGCATTCCCGGGTTCAGTAATAAGCCCAAATGGCTCAGGACCAATAACTTTCACTAATAATCGCTCCACATCAACCAAATTAACCTCAGGATGATCATCTTTAGCATTGATAAGAACAGTATAAGGCTCTTTTCTGATATGATTGCAATGCGTAATCCATGTAAACTTCGAAACAGCTTCTCCAGGAATACTGGACACTTCTTGAAATGTTGCAGGACTTGTTTCAAATAAAAAAGGACCTCCTGTTGCACTAAGTTCTATTGAATTTAAATCCAAATCGGTGCTCTTTATTAAAACATTTGCCGTATCACCAACCAGTACACAAATTTCTCCAATTGAATCTATTTCTGGGGGATTATTTTCTGTAGCAAAAACATCAATTTGCATGTCTCGAGTAATAGCTCCAATTTTAATTCCATTTCTCCATTCTTCGATCTGTATTGCTAAATTAAAACCACCAACATCGGGAGGTGTTTCCCATACCAAATCGCCCGTAATTGAATTAATTACAATTGATTTTGTTGCTGGAGGTAAACTATATCCAACAATATCTTCTCCGTCTTCACCTGTGCAATTAGTTAACGAATACACAAGACTATCACCTTCATAATCAAATGCACCAGGATTGTGTAAAAAAGTTTTGTATTGTGCAGCCTGATTTATTGGAGGATTTAATAATACCGGAGCATTATTAGTACCAAAGTCTGGATTAACAAAAAGTGTTGTTTTAACTGAAAATACCGTATTAACAGAGTTTGGAATATTTTCTACTCCATAGTTTCTGTTCGGATCTTGAACTAATATAACGTAAATTCCTGGTCCTGGAAAAGTATGACGAGCAACATATCTATTTCTTTGATAATAATCTGGTAGTGTTAGCAACTCATATCTTGGAACTGTTGTAAATGTTCCGTCGCCCCACTCAACTTCAAGCTCTGTTCGATCAACATTACTTAAAGTGTAAGTATAAGTTGTTACAGTAATTTCAAATGTTAATTCCGAGATTTGAACATATGTAATTTCTCCTGCTCTATTGTGTGTAGCATATAAATTAGAGGTACACACTGCTAGCGTGAAAATAAGAATTAAAATATATAATCTATTAAAAATCATGAAACTCAAAAATTTTATTTATTCGTTTTAAGTTAAAAAGAAAACCTTTCTCAATATCATTATAACTAAAAATTAACATATTTTTTTGATCAAAATAAAGATCCAATAAAATTGTATTTGTAAATTCAATTGAATTTGGTTCTGTACTCACCTCAATTTCATACATAAACCAAATCGACTCATCGTTTTTCTTTAAACCTTTATATTTAAGTATTTGATTTTCTTTATTATCAAATTTTAACTTAAAATTATTTGAAAAATACGTATTTATTTGTTCTTGAGAGGATAAATCATTTTCAATATTATCAACATCTAAATTAACTTGATATAAATGTGCAAATAATAATTGAAAATCCTCTTTAAAAACTTTAATTACTATCTCTGCTCTCTTTTGATCCTTAATGTAATCCACATTTGTTATAGAAACATGAACAGGATGCAAAATGCTACTTAAACTTACAAGGAAAATAAAAATGCTCTTTAAACTAAAAATCATACGCTAAAATTACTATTTTTTTATTTCTTTGGTACTTATAAACTGTATTTGACTTTGTGTTTATATTCATAAACCTATAAATGCGCAATTTAGAGAATTATATAGTTAAAAGAATCAAGATATTAGATTCAGGCCTGCCAGACAGCAGACAGGTATCAAGAAAAATTATCTCGTCTTGATACTTTATTACTTAATACATGTCTTACAAATCTTGTTAACCTAAAATTAATTATTTACATATTTCAAACAGGATCAAAATCAATATTAGAAATAAGTATGTCAAGCTTTCAATTATACCTACAGCTAGGAATTTCACATATAACAGATATTCAAGGATATGATCACATATTATTTTTGCTAACTCTTTGCGCTGTTTATCAAATAAAACAATGGAAAAGTGTACTAGTGTTGATTACCGCGTTTACTGTAGGACATTGTACAACATTGCTTTTATCCACATTAAATTTTATCAATATTTCATCGGCATTAATTGAATTTTTAATACCCCTTACCATATTAATTACTGCAATTGTTAATATAATACATAAAGGTGAAAATATCACACCAAAATTACAAGCAATAAAATACTCTACTGCTTTGTTTTTTGGATTAATTCATGGATTAGGCTTTTCAAGTTATTTAAAAAGTTTGCTTGGTTTAGAATCCAATATTATAAAGCCTCTTTTTGCATTTAATCTAGGCATTGAATTAGGTCAAATGATTATTGTTCTGATCTTTTTTATTATTACCAGTGTCATAACAGATCTTCTTAAGCTAAATAAACGAAACTGGACAATAACATTATCTGGTATAAGTGTCATTGTTTCATTAATGCTCTCAATAATGCGTTTTCCTGTCTAATATACTAAGAGTTAATGTAAATCATCATAACATTTTTGGAATCTTGCTTAATAATGGTTATTTTGGGTGTCAGTAATTCAATCCATATAAACCATGAAAAAATTAAGAATTATTTTCGCAATTACCGTTTTAGTTTGTATTTCAAGTAACACATTTGCACAGCAAATTGAAAATCTTAGAATAAAAACTTTAGAAGATAAAATAAATATACTATACGATATTGCGCATGAAAAATCTGGTCAGTTATTCGAAATTAAAGTTCTTTGTTCGGAGGATGAAGGACAAAACTTTAATATTGAACTCAATTCTGTTACGGGTGATTATGGAAGCAATATTGAAGGAGGAAAAGATAAAATCATTATCTGGAATGTATTAAAGGACAAAAAAAATCTAAAAGGTGAAAATTATGTATTTAAAATAATAGCAACACCAGGAATAGTACAGAACCAAACCGATAATGTAGAAGCGTTTCATTTCGAATTAGTTGATTGTTACAAAAAAGATAAACAATTAATTTGTGCATTAAAAGTTACAAACAAAGGTGCTAAACGCGATCTTAAAATGATTAATCGACTAGCACGCATTTATGATTTTAAAGGGAAAAAAGTTGAATCGCACAGTTCAAAACTCGGAACTGTACGTGGAGATGCAAGATATGCCACACCAACATTATCATTTCAGCCAAATAAAACAGATATAGCAATATTTAGATTCAATATTCCAGAGGGATTTTCAAACAGAATTAAAATGCTTGAGTTTGGGGTTGAAGTATTGGATATTACTTATGGTCTTGACTTGAAAACAGGAAACATTCAATTTAAAGATATTTCATTCGATAAGCCACAACAATCTTCTAAGACAGAATTAATATCTCAGTCAATGAAACTCAATATTGGACCTGAAATAAATAGAGTTGTAGATATAAAGCCACCCAAAATAAGTTTTAGTCAACCTTTATTACAAATGGATAAAGCAGTTAATGTTAATAACGAAGAAGTGATATTAAAAGGAAATGTAAGCGATGAGAATGGCATATTTGAGTTAACTGTAAATGGAATGTATGTTAATGTAAAAGAAACCGGTGAATTTGAATCAGATGTTTATCTAATTGAAGGTACAAATAATATTTATGTACGAGCAATTGATAAATTTAATAATTCTATTGAAGAAACATATCCTATTATCTATCAAGCATTAAATAAAACAGATCAACGTCAAACAAGTATTAATAAAAACAATGATCCTTCTAAACTTGATGAAAAATCGACTAAAGATGGAAAATACTATGCACTCCTTATTGGAGTTAGTGAATATGCTGATCCTGAAATTATGGGCTTGGATCAACCAGTTACTGACGCTGGGAAATTATATAATACTTTAACTACAAATTATACTTTCGAAAAAGAAAATATTACATTTCTTAAAAGTCCAACACGTGAAGAAATAATTTCTGAACTTGATCGATTAAATAAATTGATAACAGAAGATGACAATTTATTAGTTTTTTATGCCGGACATGGATATTGGGATACAAAAGATGAAATAGGTTATTGGCTTCCTTCTGATGCAAGAAAAGCAAATACCGCTAACTGGATAAGAAACAGCACCATTCGTGATTATTTACGAACTGTTAAAACTAAACATACTCTTCTTATTGCAGATGCTTGTTTTAGTGGAGGAATATTTAAAACTCGAAAAGCCTTTGCTAATGCACCAAAATCAGTTCAAAAATTATATGAATTTCCAAGTAGAAAAGCAATGACAAGTGGTTCTTTAAAAGAAGTACCTGATAAAAGCGTATTTATGTTATATCTTAATAAAAGACTTCAAGAAAATACTCAAGAATTCATTTCAACAGAAGAATTATTCAGTAGTTTTAAAATTGCAGTTTTAAATAATGGGCCAAACACTCCACTATATGGAGAGATTAAAGATACCGGCGATGAAGGCGGTGATTTTATTTTTATAAAACGCAAAAACTAACCTATAAAATATAACTGATGAGCTATACAGTTGATTACAGCGAAGAAAAAAACTATTTAATTCGAAAATTTCAAGGCAAGCTTAATCCAAACGATATAAAATCAACTTGGGAATATCTTATTGAAGAAAAATTAAAAAAACACAGATATATTGGAGTTATTAGTGATTATACAAATGCAGAATTAAATATGGAACTTGATGATTTTGATCATCTCCTAGTTTTATTAAAGAAAAACAGTGAGCTATTGGAAAATTTTAAAATTGTTGTAGTAATGAATTCTCCTATTAATTCGGTATTCCCATTATTCAGCTTAAGATATTCTCAATTTGATATAAAGTCTTTTTCTACTGTAGAAGCAGCTAAAATATGGATGCTTGAGTCATCAAAACCATAGAATCTTTTAAGATTAAATCAATGACTAATAAAATTGAATATATTGAAAAAAATAATTATTTGTTAAGAACATTTCATGGTACTTTTGATTATACTGAAATATTATCATCATGGGAGTATCTTATTAAAGAGAAGCTTAAAAATCGCAAATACGTGGGAGTAATAAATGACTTTAGCAATGCAAAATTAAATATGGAAATTGATGATTTAAATAAATTATTAGATTTATTTAAAAAAAACGGCAATATATTCGAAAATTTAAAGCTTGCAGTTATAATGACATCGCCTGATAATATTGTATTCCCAATATTTGCTCAAATAAATTTTCCGTTTAAAATAAAAACTTTTTCTACCATGGAAGGTGCAGAAAAGTGGATCTTAAACATGTAAATTGTTTTAATCTCGCGTTAATAGTTATCTAATACTTATCGATTTCAAATAAAAGAAGAAATTATGTCGACAATAGTTCACGAATTAGATCAAATTGCAATTTCCGTTAAATCACATATGTTACTGCGGAAGTTACTTAAAGAAAATCCTATTCTCGATGAAATAATGCGAAATGCGCGTAACGAAACCGAGGCATTAGTTGGTGTAAGAAATTGGATTATTGAAGAACTAAAAAAACATAATGATGCATATAAATTTTATAAACGTTCGGCAATAGGCCGTGAAGCATTCGAAAAACTTGAATGGAAAGATTTTGCAGGTATCCGAATACTCGACTATATTGATAATGCTGGTCGTGAATTCGATGATTTAAATATACGCGGAGAAAAGGCCATAAGTAATCCAATAACATTAATTTGGCTAGCTGTCAACTATGGAACAGGCGGAGCAAAACCATTCTTTTTTGAAGATATGCTCCAACTTTTCAGGCAATTTACAGGTGCATTAAAAAGAGATCTTCCTACTAAGAACCAAGTAGAACAATGGATGGACAGATGGTGTCATGGATTGGATCCTCGTATCACTAAACTCCGTGAAGAAAATCGTGAACGTATTTTAAAAATCATTATTGATAAAATTGACGCGGGTGAAATTAAAGACCCAAAATATATCTTTGAAAAAGGAATGTCGCAGGAACAAAAGTTCCTAAAAAGTCTAGAATGGTGGGACGATCGAATTTTTCATTTAAAGTTTGCCGTACGTACACCGGATTTATTAAATGAGCTATTAGGAAACTCCCTCGATCCTGATACAATGAGAATATTGTACGAAGCAAAAGAACAAGGAATTCCTTTCTTTGTAAATCCATATTATTTATCATTATTACATGTGCGTGTTCCTTATTTTGCCGTTGGTGCCGATTTGGCAATTCGTCATTATGTAGTATATAGTAAACAGTTATTAGAAGAATATGGTAATATAAATGCCTGGGAAAAAGAAGATATAGTTGAACCCGGAAAACCCAACGCAGCAGGTTGGCTATTACCTAACGATCATAATATTCATCGCCGATATCCTGAAGTGGCAATTCTAATTCCAGATACAATTGGTAGAGCATGTGGTGGATTATGTGCCTCATGCCAACGAATGTACGATTTCCAAAGAGGTAATCTTAACTTTAATCTCGATAAGCTAAAACCTCATGAGACCTGGGACGAAAAGCTTAAAAAACTATTAAAATATTTTGAAGATGATCCTCAATTACGTGACATACTAATTACAGGTGGCGATGCTTTAATGAGCTCCGATAAATCACTTGAAAAAATATTAACAGGGATTTATGAAATGGCTTTGCGTAAAAAAGAAGCTAATAAAAAAAGGTCAAATGGTGAAAAATATGCTGAAATTCTAAGAGTAAGACTTGGATCAAGACTACCAGTTTATTTACCCCAAAGAATTACCTATGAATTAACCCAAATTCTGAAAGATTTTAAAGTAAAGGCATCAAAAATAGGGATTAAACAATTTGTAATGCAAACACATTTTGAGTCGCCCATGGAAGTTACTCCTGAAGCTCGCGAAGGAATTCATAAATTTATACAAGCAGGATGGACTGTAACTAATCAAATGGTATTTACTACTGCTGCATCTCGACGTGGACATTCGGCAAAACTTAGAAAAGTACTTAACGAAATAGGAATTATTAACTACTATACTTTTAGCGTTAAAGGTTATATGGAGAATAATTTCAATTTTGCAACTAACGAGAGAGCAGTACAAGAACAAATGGAAGAAAAAATTTACGGTAAAATTCCTGAAGAGTATTACAATGAAATTAAAGACTTTCCGAATCATTCAGAATCACTTGTCGAAAATATTGCTGATCTCAGAACTAAAGCGGATTTACCATTCCTTGGAACAGATCGTAATGTGTTAAACTTACCCGGAGTTGGAAAAAGTCTTACTTTCAGGACTATCGGTATTACCCGTTACGGAAGGCGCATTTTAGAATTTGATCATGATAGCAATCGTAATCACAGTCCAATTATCGAAAAAATGGGTAAAATAATAATAATTGAGTCAAAATCAATTAGTGAATACTTGGAACAACTCGAAAGTATTGGTGAAGATATTTCTGATTACGAAAGTATTTGGGGTTATTCTATTGGAGAAACTGAACCTCGAGTTCCTATTTATGAATATCCTGAATATGATTTTGAGATAACTAAAGAAAATACAAATCTAAAAATTGATTGATAGAATTTTTGGCAGTATTTCATAAACTGTGCATTATTTATTTCTTTTCAAATATTTTTTGCTCTTTACTTAATGTATATTCTAAATTGGAATAAAACTTATGTACTAACTCGCGTTTGATATTGCATCGGACTCTAATTTTTCCATTATTATTAAAAAGAGCTTCAACATACTTAACTAATTTTCTGCCAATTCCTTGTCCACGCTCATTTTCGTTTACTACCAATCCACAAATTTGTCTATTATACCACAAATTTCAATAAATGATTTTGAAGTAAGTCTTATTGCTTTAAAACAATGAATATAACCCAGTACTTTTTCACTTATTACCGCTACAAAAGCAAAATGATCAGTGTTTTTTAATATTTCTACAATTTGATCCTGAACTATTTCTGCATTAACTTCAGATCCTAATTGATTTGTGAGAACATTAACTGACTTAGAATCATCAGTCGTAATTGGTCTAATTAGGATTTCATTATTAATGCTACTTAATTAAGTTCCCCATCAAATTCTCTATTGTACCTATTTCAGTATAAGATACACCTAAACTACGTCCGAAATTCCCGGCTGCAACAACTATTAAATCATTCTGGCCAAAAGTGTATTTATTAATCATGTTTGTCAGAGCTTCTTGTAGAAACAAATGTGATGTTTC
>JAQIBH010000099.1 GCA_027859205.1 Bacteroidales bacterium
TGATTTATTAATTAATACAGACCCTATCAGACTAAAACAGATTTTATCTATATTATTAGATAATGCAGTAAAATTTACCAATTCAGGAAGTATTGATTTCGGGTTTGTACATTCAAACAATAAGGAAATAGATTTTTATGTAAAAGATACAGGCATAGGAATAGACAAAAAATATAACCAAGTTATTTTTGAACGTTTTACTCAATTAGAAGAGTATTCGACTAGAAAGTATGGGGGAACAGGAATTGGACTATCGGTAGCGAAACGACTTGTTCAAATGTTAAACGGAAAAATCTGGTTTGAATCTACACTCGATATTGGAACTACTTTTTATATTAAGTTACCGTGTAATGGAAAAACTATTGATGAAACACCTGTTGTTGAACCTGTGGAATATAGATGGACAGATAAAATTATTTTAATTGCTGAAGATAAGGAGATTAACTACGAAATAATAAAAGAAACATTGGATCACTTGACATTTCCGGTGGATTAAAATTATTAAGCCCATATTTTAGCCACACGATATAGGAAAAAGCTAATATCTGTTACTCCTCTCAAAGTTGCTCTAAATGATTTAAGTTTTGCATTAAAAGATTCAGCAGAAGCATTTGTGCTGCGATTGTCAAAATAGTTTAATATTTCTTTGTAATGGTCGTGTATTGTATTCATGATTGACCTAAAGGATTTAAAGCCTGCTTTCTCAACCTTATCATACCATTGTGCGAGCTTTGTAAGAGCAATGTTTTTATCAATATTGTGAGTAAATATCATTCTCAGAGAATGAGTTAACGAATACGCTTTTTCAATGTCAGGATATTGAGAAAAGAGGATCTTAGCTCTTTCCTTTTGTTTGCTAGTCCATTTATCTGCTGATTTAAATAATAAATATCTACTTCGAGCTAATAATTGTTTTACCGTATCGCCATTTGCTAATACTGTAGATTTATATTGAGTTTGATTATAACGAGCAGCTCTTATAGCTTCAGATTCTTCATCAATAGCTTCCCACCTATGTTTTATTCTTATTTCTTGTAATGCATCGTAGGCTAATTTTTGAACATGAAAGCGATCAATTACTTTAGTTGCTTTTGGAAAACTTAGTTGAACTATTTTATTCATTGAACCTGCCATATCAAGCGTTACCTCTTTAACCATTCTTCTTTTTGATTCCGGAATTTTTCGTAGTACTTCAATTACTTTATCAGAATTGGTTCCATGTACCATTGCCACTAAAGCTCCTTTTTTGCCTTTTGCTTTTTTATTAGTAATTATAGTATAAAGCTCTCCATTAGACAATGCTGTCTCATCAATACTTAGGTACTCTCCAATGTTGTGTTTAAATAAAATCCAATGCTCAGCATGTCCTAATTGATGCCATGTGTAAAAGTCGCTGAGATGCTCTTTGTACTGCTGCCCAAACTGATCTCCATCAATATAATAATGCTTCTCTAAACTTCGGCTGCTTACTGGACTGTTATCCAAGAAGTTCTTTTAAAAAAGTCGCGAACCCTTTAGTGTATCGCGATCCTTTTGTAGCTAAATTCCAAGTTTTACTTACAACTTTACCTGATGATTCAATTAACCATTTACGCCTTCTTACATGTAAATAGACCGCACGTTCTCTTATCGGAAAATCCTGGATCGCAACTGAATCGTAGAAACCTTTAGATATTAGTTTTTCACTTACATATTCTTTGGGTGGTTGGTTTAGTTCATCAATATACACATCCATGGATGTGTCATCAACGTCAACTTTAATTATTTCAAAGTAATCGAATATATCTTGAGGTAGTAATGCTCGAAGTATAGTATTGTATTGATCATTTTTAGAATCCATAGTCAAATATTTATGACTACAAATATTTTAAATTTATCTTAATCCACCTAATTTTTAAAGTGATCCCTTTTTTTGTTTTTCCATTTGCGGAATCTTTCAATTTCCAAATTACACTATGCTTAATCATAGTTATCTATTTTAATAAAATACTAAAATAAAAAAAGACCCAAATGTTTTTGAGTCTTTCGTATAATATAATATATATACTATTTTCTTTTTAGATATTGATAAT
>JAQIBH010000101.1 GCA_027859205.1 Bacteroidales bacterium
GATTGAACCATATCTTTTGCATCAGGATTTACAGCCATTTTACTACCGGTTTCAATCGCAGGATAAAGCATTGCGGGCTCAGTTTTTTCACGATCTATTGGTTCGCTTGTTTTCCCTTGAATAGATTTATTATAATTTAAATCAACATATTGGTTGTTTTCCCATGGAATTGTTAAATTATATGGATGAAGCCATGATACTCCAGTTGTAGAATATTCGTAAAAGGCAAATACTTCCATTTCGGAATACGCATTATAATAACCTGTACTATATTTTACACCATTGTTAAGAATCAAAATATCATCTTCGGTTTCATCAGTTGTTCCATAATTAACTATAAAAGGATTTAGATTGTAATCACTGTTATTAGTTATATTAAAGAAAATAAAATCTGAATTAAGTATTAGATTGTAAGACGAGTAATCTAATAAACTGACGTTAGAATCCCAAAAAACCTCTTCTCCAACTACTGTTCCGGAGGAGGTTTCTCCGAATGTTTCAGCATAATAGGATACCGATGTATTATCAATTTGTGCAAATTGAACATAAGAATCAGGAGCCATTGTTTTTGTAACTTCATTAACAGTTACATCCATATCTGTAAATAATGGATTATTGAATTGTACAACATTAATGTAATCGTACAGAACAATCTCGTCATCTCCACCTTCATTCGATACATAAAGAGTAACATCATAAGTGCCTGACTCTGAATAAGTGACTGTGGGGTTTTCTTCGGTCGATGTTGATGGATATCCACCTTCAAAAGTCCATAACCATTCATCTGGACTGTCAGAAGACCAATCAGTAAATGAAAATGTAATATCACTTGTTGAGTAAAGTTGTGTTACAGAAAAATCTGCTTGGGGCGGATCGATTATTTCTTCTGGTTTCTCACAGCTATTAAAAATAAAAGGGATTAAAACAGCCAAGATTGGGACTACAAAGTATTTTTTCTTCATGATATTTTATTTAAATTAATAATAATGGTCAATTTAAAAAAACAAGTTACTGAATATAAATATAAATCTCAATAAGATTAATCAGTAAATATTTTTAAGATATCAAATTTAGCACTAAAAAATGAGATTAAAAATGAAATTGTTTTGAATCTATTACAAGGGGCATCCTATTTTTAAAAGTGATTTTAAGAAAGTGATTTGGACAGAAATATATTTATCTCTTTCAGTAATCTTCAATAGTAGTAACAATTGTCATCCCATAAAATAAAATAAACTACATTGAGTTTTCTTATGCTAATATTCATATTAATTAAAGCTGATCCGGTTAATTTTAGTAAGCTGGTAATGATAAAAAATAATTAAAATAACAAGATAACTTTTTTTAGATTATCCTGTAAATACCAATTTAAATATGTACATTAGTCACTATAATAATTCGATTCTTTTTAGTAATTTTAGCTCCTTAAAACGACCAAAATAAAGTTGCTTTTATAAAATAAACCGTAATTTTAAAGTCGTTCCACCTATTTAAAATTTCTTATATGGCATTTGATCTGGATCTTATTAAAGAAAGTTATAGCAAACTTGATTTTAAACTTACTGAAATTAAAAATATACTTAACAGGCCTTTAACATTAGCCGAGAAAATATTATTCTCTCACCTATATGACAAGAAGGCGGTATCTTATACCAGGGGAGTAGATTATGTGAACTTCTCACCGGACAGAGTTGCTATGCAAGATGCCACAGCACAAATGGCCCTATTGCAGTTTATGAATTCAGGCAGGAGTACTGCTGCAGTTCCTACTACAGTACATTGTGATCATCTAATCCAAGCTTATAAAAGCGGTAGTCAAGATTTACAAGAAGCTAAAATAACTAACAAGGAAGTATATGATTTTCTTGAATCTGTTTCTAATAAATATGGAATAGGGTTTTGGGAACCCGGAGGTGGAATAATTCATCAGGTTGTTCTAGAAAATTATGCATTCCCTGGAGGAATGATGATTGGAACAGATTCTCATACTCCAAATGCTGGTGGTTTAGGAATGATTGCTATTGGTGTTGGTGGTGCTGATGCTGTAGATGTTATGTCAGGAATGCCCTGGGAGCTAAAAATGCCTAAATTAATTGGAGTTAAACTTACAGGAAAACTTAATGGTTGGGCTTCACCTAAGGATATAATATTAAAATTAGCAGGGATGCTCACTGTTAAAGGTGGTACAGGAAGTATTGTAGAATATTTTGGAGATGGAGCACAATCAATCTCAGCAACAGGAAAAGCAACTATTTGTAATATGGGCGCAGAAATAGGAGCAACCACTTCGCTTTTTGCTTATGACGAATCTATTGAACGATACCTAAAAGTAACTGGCAGAACTGAAATTGCTGATCTTGCAAATAATGTAAAACAGCACCTAACTCCAGATAATGAGGTTGTTGAGAATCCAGAAAAATATTTCGATCAATTGATTGAAATTAATTTATCAGAATTGGAACCTCATATTAACGGACCATTTACACCCGATAAAGCGACACCAATTTCACAAATGAAAATTGAAGCCAGTAAAAATAATTGGCCATTGAAAATAGAAGTTGGGTTAATAGGTTCATGTACAAACTCATCATATGAAGATATTTCGAAAGCAGCGTCTGTGGCTCAACAAGCTATAGATAAGGGATTAAAAGCAAAGTCCAATATTACGGTCACTCCTGGATCGGAACAAGTACGATATACAATCGAACGTGATGGTTTTATCGATATATTAAATAAAATTGGGGCTAACGTTTTTGCAAATGCTTGTGGTCCGTGTATTGGGCAATGGAAAAGAGAAGGAGCTGAGAAAGCTGAGAAAAATACGATTGTACATTCATTTAATCGAAATTTCTCAAAAAGAGCAGATGGAAATCCGAATACACATGCTTTTGTAACTTCTCCTGAAATAGTTACTGCATTGGCAATTGCAGGTGATTTAGGTTTTAATCCTATTACCGATGAACTTGTAAATGAAAATGGCGAAAAAGTAAAGTTGAATCCTCCTGTAGGTATTGAACTTCCTTTAAAAGGATTTGATGTGAAGGATAAAGGATACAGAGCACCGGCAGAATCGGGAGAAGAAATTGATGTAAAAGTAGCGCCTGATTCAGAAAGATTGCAATTATTAAAGGCTTTTAAAGCTTGGGATGAAAAAAATATTTATGGTGCAAAATTGCTTATAAAAGCTCTTGGAAAATGTACCACTGATCATATCTCAATGGCTGGCCCCTGGTTGAAATTTAGAGGACATCTTGATAATATCTCCAACAATATGCTTATAGGAGCAATAAATGCTTTTAACGAAAAAACTAATTCTGTAAAAAATCAATTAACTGGTGTATGTGCTTCGGTTCCCGATGTCCAGAGAGCTTATAAGGCAGCTAATATTTCCAGTGTTGTTATTGGTGATCATAATTATGGTGAAGGTTCATCACGTGAACACGCTGCAATGGAGCCACGACATTTAGGTGTAATAGCCGTAATTGTTAAATCTTTTGCACGAATTCACGAGACAAATTTAAAAAAACAAGGAATGCTGGGTCTAACATTTGTAAATGAGAGTGATTATGATCTTATTAAAGAAGATGACACGTTCAATTTTATAAATTTAAAAGATTTTACCCCGGATAATAAGATAGAACTTGAAATTGTTCATTCCGATGGTGAAAAAGAGATAATTAATCTTGCACATACGTATAATGATCAACAAATAAATTGGTATAAAGCAGGATCAGCTTTAAATTTAATTAAATCACAAAACATATAAATTATTACAAATGCAAAAAATAAAAGTTAAAAATCCGGTTGTTGAAATTGATGGTGATGAAATGACCCGTGTCATTTGGAGTGCGATTAAAGAAAAATTGATTCTTCCTTATTTAGATATAGATTTAAAGTACTATGATTTAAGTATTGAAAACAGAGATAAAACGAATGATCAAATAACTGTTGATTCGGCAGAGGCAATTAAAAAATATAATGTAGGAATTAAATGTGCTACAATAACCCCTGATGAAGCCAGAGTAGAAGAATTCGATTTGAAAAGTATGTGGAGATCTCCAAATGGAACCATAAGAAAGATTTTAGGTGGGACTGTATTTAGAGAACCAATTGTTTTAAATAATATAAAGCCAATAGTAAGAACATGGACAAAGCCTATTTGTATTGGGCGTCATGCTTATGGAGATCAGTATCTTGCAACAGATTTTTTAGTTAAAGGAAAGGGAAAGTTAAAAGTTACATTTACACCGGACAACGGAGAAGAAGAAATTAGTTATGATGTTCATCAATTTGAGGATGATGGCGTTGCCATGGTAATGTTTAATCTTGATGAATCTATTAGAGGATTTGCACGTTCTTGTATGAACCAATCAATTCTGAAGAAATGGCCTTTGTATCTTTCCACAAAAAACACTATTCTTAAACAATATGATGGTAGATTTAAGGATATATTTCAAGATATATACGAAACTGAATTCAAATCGAAATTTGATGATTTAGGAATTGTTTATGAACATCGCTTAATAGATGATATGGTTGCTGCAGCTATGAAATGGGACGGCGAATTTGTGTGGGCATGTAAAAACTATGATGGAGATGTACAGTCTGATAGTCTTGCGCAAGGTTTTGGATCATTGGGATTAATGACATCAACATTAATTACACCCGACGGAAAAACAATGGAAGCTGAAGCAGCTCATGGAACTGTTACCAGGCATTATCGCTTACATCAACAAGGTAAAGCTACATCTACAAATCCTATTGCATCAATTTTTGCATGGACAAGAGGATTAGCCTTCAGAGGGAAATTGGATAATACTGATGACTTAGTAAATTTTGCAAATAGCTTAGAAAACGTTTGTATTCAGACTGTTGAATCTGGCAAAATGACAAAAGACCTAGCTCTTATTATACATGGAAAAGATTTAAAAGAAGAACATTACTTAAATACTGAAGATTTTTTAAGTGAAATAGATACAAATCTTAAAGCCTATTTAAATAAGTAAAAAGATAAAATGGAAAAGAATTAAAATAACTACTAATCAACATGCATGTTTTATAAAAACTAAGCATCTTAAAAATAATATCGCCCTATGAAAAAAACTATTGAAGATTTTGACTCCTTATTAAAGGATTTAACAGCAACCATACAAAAAACCAGTCATATTGAGAATGAGTTATTTAATGAGTATAGTGTTAAAAGAGGATTAAGAAATGAAGATCATAGTGGTGTTTTAGTCGGGTTAACAAAAATTGGAAATGTTGTTGGATATAAGCGTCAAGAACAAGGTAACACTATACCGCTTGAAGGGGAATTGTTTTATAGAGGATATAATATAAAAGAAATTGTTGCAGGATTTCAAAAAGATGAAAGGCATGGATTTGAGGAAGCAGTATTTCTATTATTATCAGGAAGATTACCAATAAAAGAATTACTCGGTCGTTTTAGCGAACTATTAGCAAGCCAAAGAACATTAGATCCGGCAATAAAGATGAGTATCCTTGAGTTTAAGGGAGTTGATATAATGAATGTGCTTGCTAGAACGGTTATGGTAATGTATGCTAGAGATATTGAGGCCGACGTAATTACAAGAGAAAATCTGGTAGTGCAATCTATTAAGTTAATATCAAGTTTTCCAACAATAATTTGTTATGCATACCATAGTATGCAACATTATTATAGAAACAAAACACTTTTTATAAGACACCCTAGATCTGAACTTTCTATGGCAGAGAATTTTCTTTATATGCTGAAAGGGGAAGGTAATTATACAAAACTTGACGCTGATGTTCTTGATTTAACCCAAGTGCTTCATGCAGAGCATGGTGGAGGTAACAACTCTACGTTTACAGTAAGGGTCATAAGCTCATCAAATACAGATACATACTCGGCTATAACTGCAGGTATTGGTTCCTTAAAGGGACCATTGCATGGTGGAGCAAACCTAAGAGTCAATCATATGTTTGATCATCTTAAAAAGATTATAAAAAATTGGAATAACCCTGCTGAAGTCAAAAATTATATGCTAAAGATTTTGAAAAAAGAAGCCTATGATAGATCGGGTAAAATATATGGTGTTGGGCATGCAGTTTATACAATATCTGATCCTAGATCTGTAATTTTAAAGGCAATGGCAAAAAAATTGGCCATAGAAAAAGAACGATTGGATGAATTTGAATTTTTAGAACTTATAGAGATGATGGGGATTGAAGCTTTCATGGATTATAAAGGGACAAAAGCAGGAAAAGTTGTAAGTGCAAATGTTGATTTCTATTCAGGTTTTGTATATGAAATGATAGGAATTCCAAGAGAACTATATACCCCCTTGTTTGCTATGTCAAGAATTGCAGGATGGTGTGCGCACAGGATTGAAGAACTTAATTTTGAAAAGAAAAGAATTATTCGCCCAGCTTATAAGAATGTTTGCGAAAGGAGTGAATATGAATCTATGGATAAAAGATAGAGTAGAATAACACTATATAAAAAATGAAAAGGTTGCCATTCGACAACCTTTTTTTATTTTATTTTTGCAAATCTTTCCGAATATTTAAAATAATTCTCCATCGATTTACTCATGAAAGTTGAGATGTATGAGCAACAATAATTTTTATACCAACATTTATAAATATGATAGATTTATCAATCGGGACGTTTAGTTTTGAGTAAATTTATTGTTTAATAATTGTATATAGAAATACAATTTAAGTCAAACAAAGTTCAATCAACTAAAATATATTACATTAATTAAAGGTTTAAAATCTGATAATTTCACTTCCTTCAATCTTTTTCGAAAGTGTTTTCCAAAGTTCAAGATGAAATAAATATGAGCCATGATCAATTAATATTTGCTTGCCAGATTTTAATTCATCATTTGGATTCTTCCTGTATTTTATTTCCGGATTATGCAAATAAATTCCTTCAGGATGAAACTGTAAACCTAAAACATTAGGGTATTTATTATGTGCAATAGCTTCAATTATTTTTCCATCTGTTGAAGTTGCAATAATAAGTATATCTTTCCCTAATTTCTCAATTGTTTGATGGTGATTACTGTATACTAATGGAGCTAGATTCTCTTTATAATCTGTAACAATTGGGTGTTGATTTTTGATTTTTATTTCGTGAAAATTCCCTGAAAATAAAGTTGAATCAATAAATAAATTATTGTTGTAATTTCTGTGTTGATTGTTATTATCTGAAGCTAAAACTTCTTCAACATATTTAAAATTATATATTTCACCAGGAATATCTTGAGTCATTGTTCCACCAGCAGCAATATTCATTGTTTGCATTCCCAAGCAAATGGCATAAACGGTATAATCTTTATTTTTATCTAATAACGGAATGTAATTTTCATTTTGAGAACCTCCTAGTAAATGGAATAAGAATGAAGTTTCAAAATAATGTCTGTAAGGATCTGTCATTCTTGTTAATAGACTCGATTGTTCCTTATAAATTGATGGAGGCAAATCAGGTCCACCAAAAAACAAAACGCCTTTACTGTTTTTAAATAAATTGGTAAAAGTAACGGTGCAATTATTATTCTGGAAAAGCCGATCTGGAGTTAATGGTTCTTTAATTTCTATTAATTTGATATTTGTGTAGTTGTTCTCTGCTATAAATGATTCTGATTTTGAATAATCATAAGTTTCCTTTTCGTGATAAACACCAATTATTTTTATACTGTCTATTTCTATTATTTTATTTTCAATTAAGTAAGCAAACAATTCAAGATTATATTCGGTTGGATGAACAAGAATTAAAATGTTTTCTTGTGCTATTACTGTAAATAATAGAGTGAAAGAAAATACAAAAGATAGAAATAGTTTTTTCATTTTTATTTGAATTAGGCTCTAAAAATAATGTTATTATTGATCTAAAATTTATTTACTGGAATCACTCAGTAAAACATTTTGTTTATGGATAGAGTAAATATAACAATCTTGTATTTTATTGTTTTTAATAATAGATTTTTTCAAACAAGTTTCTTCAGAAAAGCCACATTTATGTAGTACCCGAATTGAAGAAATATTCGATTCAAAAACATGAGCAAATATTCTATTAATATCAAATCTTTCAAAAGTATATTGAACCATTACTTTTAGTGCTTTGGTTGAAATTCCTTTATTCCAGTATTTTTCTCCCAACCAATATCCTATTTCTGCATTTTTCCTAAAAATATCCGTTTGGATTTTTATTCCTACACCTCCAATGGCAGCTCCTTTATAGATAATTGCGAAATTTGTTGTTGGATTTTCATCTTTGACTATAGATATCCATTGTTGTGCTGCTAGTGCGGTATATGGAAAAGGAAACTCATCTCGGAGCATATCCCAGATTTTTTTATTATTAGCATTTCGAGATAAAGATTTAATATCTTTTTCTTGCCAGTTTCGTAGATTTATGTTTCCTAGTTCAATCATAATTTGATTGTTAGACCTTAAAGATAATGATTTTTGATTTGTAATGTAATGTTTGCTTTATTCAATAAATTGAAATTTTAAATATGTAATTTGTTTGTGCATCCATATCTTTAACAAGTTTTTAATTCTTATTTTTGTGTATATTTTTAATATCTATGATTGAAAGAATTACAAGTGTTCATAATCCCAAAATAAAGAATATTGTTAAGCTTCAACAAAAATCTTCGGAGCGAAAAAAACAAAATCTGATTGTTATTGAGGGTTTGCGAGAATTAGATCTCGCCGTTCGATCGGGGATGATTCTGAAGTCTTTATTTATTTGTACTGAGATTATCCCGTATGAATATATTGAGAATGAACTTAAATCTGAGATTCAAAGTTTTGAAATTACTAAGGAGGTTTTTGAGAAAATAGCATATCGCGGTTCAACTGAAGGGGTAATTGCTTTGGCTGAGCCTCTAGTAATTCAATTAAACGATTTAGTCCTTCGCAAGAATCCATTAATAATTGTACTAGAATCGATTGAAAAACCAGGAAATTTGGGAGCCATTTTACGAACTGCTGATGCAGCAAAAGTGGATGCTGTAATAATTTGTGATCCTTTAACGGATATTTATAATCCTAATGTAATTCGATCAAGTATTGGCTGTGTTTTTACTAATCAGGTTGTAGCTTGTTCATCTGATGAAACCATAGTTTGGTTAAAAGAAAAAGGGATAAAATCGTATGCTGCAGCGTTAACAGCAAAAGAGCTTTATCACGAAACAGATTTTAAGGGAGCAACAGCAATTGTTATGGGAACTGAAGCCGACGGATTAACAGATAAATGGCTTAATGGAGCTGATGAGCAAATTATTATTCCCATGAGTGGGGAAATAGATTCTTTAAATGTTTCAACCTCTACCGCCATTCTGGTTTTTGAAGCAATGCGACAAAGGAATTTTTACAAATAAAAAAAGCTTCAATTTTCATTGAAGCTTTTTGGGTGGAAGAGCGGTCTCGAACCGCCGACCTCCGGAACCACAATCCGGCGCTCTAACCAACTGAGCTACAACCACCATTTTTCGGACTGCAAATATAAAGAAGAATTTTAATATTTTGCCATAATGAGAAAAATATTTAGTCAAAATTGCAATTATTTTGGACCAGTAAATTCTAAACAAGCTTAATTTGTTTTTTATTATACAGTTTAAATGTAATTTTGCTTGTCGAATTCAAAAACTTCCAAGTGCTAAGGGCAAAAAGATACATAAATAATGTTGCGGGTTTACAAGCTATAAATATTTTACGATTTCTTACATTTCTAATTATTTCAATTGTTTTTACGAAAATTGGTTTATCGAAAAAAGAAATAGGTGTTTTTGAAGTGTCAATATTTATTGCAAGTGCCGCAAGTTTCTTCTGGGTTAGTGGATTAATTCAGGCATTTCTCCCATTATTTAATAACAATAAAACTTTTGGTAAAAAAGAACAAACTGTTGGAACTAAGTCGCCTGAAGTTTTTAATATGTATGTAATACTTGTTTTCTTTAGTGTTCTTGTTTTTTTAATTGGATTATCAATAAAAGGAAATTTTTCTGTATTTGGCTACAAGGGTAACGTTCCTCTTTTAAATTTAACACTTTGGTATTTATTACTAAGCAGCCCAGCTAATTTGGTCGAATATATTTACATGGTGCAGGATAAAAATAGTAATACTCTTAGTTATGGATATATTACTTCAATATTACAATTAGTTGCTGTGATATTGCCCGTTGTTTTAGGATATGATGTTATATGGTCGCTTCGAGGTTTAATAGTTGTATCTAGTATTAAAAATTTATGGTTAGTAACACTTTTGTATAATTATGCCGAAATAAAATTTTCTTTTCCTTTTATAAAAGAGGTTTTGGCAGCTTCTGCTCCTATAATATTTAGTGTATTTGTTAGTGGTTCAGCACAGTATGTCGACGGCTTAGTAGTAACTACTCATTTTTCTGCTGATGGATTTGCAATTTTCAGGTATGGTGCAAAAGAATTACCTTTTGTTGTTATGTTGGCCGCTGGCTTAAGTTCAGCAATGTTAGTTGAGTTTTCCCGAAAGGATAAATTAAAAGATACTTTGGCACAAATAAAGCATAAATCTCTTCGGATAATGCATTATATGTATCCCTTATCAATTGTTTTTTTGCTTTTCGCAAAGCCTTTATTTAAAGGGATTTTTTCTCCCGAATTTACAAGAAGTGCCGATATATTTGTAATATATATCCTCGCAATTGTTAGTAGATTATTATTTCCGCATACTATTATTATTGGGCTTAAAAAGGGTAAGGTTCTTTTTATTGCCTCAATTTTTGAGCTAATTGCTAATATATTTTTAAGTATTTATTTAGTCCAGTTTTATGGCGTTGTAGGTGTTGCATTAGCGACAGTTATTGTGTATTTTATTTCAAAAATTGGACTTATTATTTACAATCATATAAAATTAGGGATAAACCCACTTGATTATATTCCTGTAAAATGGTATGTGTTTTATAGTTTTATGTTGGCGGCTGTATTCGTATTGCTTGATCGAGGCATTATTGATTCAGACTTGTTTTTTAGAAATTTTTGAAAAGAATAACTAATTAGAGATTAAAGTTTTTCTTTAAAAAAGTAAAAGTTACTAGAAATTTCCACACACCATTTTTTTAATTTGGTTTTACTTAGGTCTTCTTGGACAATATGGTAAATCTATTAAATCATTTTTTTCGGCATAATGTGCTTCTACACAAACTGATGGATCACAACAAGTGTGGCAAACTCTTTTAAAAGATCTTACCCCAATAAGTTTAATATGTGTTGATAAATAATCTTCTTTAACAGGTTCTTTTTTCAATAAATCAGTTGAAAGATATTTTTTATTATCATCAGAAAATACAGTTACAACAACGGCATCTTTTCCTAAATCGTTTTGGATTTTTAACGCACCTAAAAGATTTGCTCCTGAAGAAATTCCTACACCAATTCCTAATTGTGCAAGTTTTTGTGACATAATAATAGCATCACCATCATCAACTTCAACAATGGAATCAAGCTCGTCCAATTTTACCAGTGAAGGAATAAACTCATCTGAAATTCCTTGTATCCTGTGTTTCCCAACTTTATAACCGGTACTTAATGTAGGAGAATTTGCAGGTTCCAAAGGGTGAATTTTAATTGAGGAATCTTGTTTTTTCAAAAATTTGCCAACACCCATAACAGTGCCCCCAGTTCCAACTCCGGCAACAAATGCCTCTGGTTTCAGGTAGCGATATTTTAATTGCCACCATAATTCTGGACCAGTAGTTAAATAATGCGCTTCTGTATTATCAATATTTGAAAATTGTTGAGGCCGAAATCCTCCTTTAAGTTTTTTTACAAACTTATCAGCTAATTCAATGGAGCCTAAAAATCCGCCTTCTTCCTTACTTATCAGTTTTATTGATGACCCAAAACTTTTAATCAAGTTTATTCTTTCTTTGCTCATCCAGTCGGGCATAAAAATAGTTACAGGATGACCTAAAGCTCGACCTATTCCTGCGATTGAAATACCAGTATTACCACTTGTAGCTTCAATAATTGGATTGCCTTGTTTAAGCCTTCCATCAAAAATTGCTTTGCTTAATATATGAATAGCCATTCTGTCTTTTATGCTGCCTGTCATATTAAGATTTTCAGCCTTTGCATAAATTTTTCTATTTTGTCCTTTATATTCTAATTCGATTTCAAGTAAAGGTGTGTTTCCAATTAAGCTTGAAAGCCCTTGTATTCTTTGAGAATAAATTGTATTCATATTAAGCTGTTTATAATTTAACTTTCAAAGTTAAATAAATGGGCTAATAAAACATAAAATGATGCCAAAATCTATAATACTTTTCAATGCGCAGAAAATCAATTATTTAAAAATAAGCATAAAATCTATATTTAAAAGGATATAGAAAGTTAGAAGTAACAATAGATATTTTATTAAATTTGCGTGTTTATAAAATGTGATGAAATGGATTCTTTAGAGAAATATTTTGGAAAGTTCAGAGATGAAATAATTGGGATTAATCAAGAATACAAAACCCCTTTTGGCTATCAGAAAATAATGTATGCTGATTGGATTGCAAGTGGCAGATTATATGCTCCAATTGAAAATAGAATATTAGAGCAATTTGGTCCTTTTGTTGCAAATACTCATACAGAAACGAGTGAAACGGGTGCTTTAATGACGCATAGCTATCATTATGCACAAAAAATAATTAAACAGAATGTTAATGCAGGACCAAATGATGTGCTAATTCAAGCAGGATTTGGAATGACAGCTATTATAAATAAGCTCCAAAGAATTTTAGGACTCAAGGGATGTAGTAAAAAGGATGAGAATCAGAGTCTTCAAGGTGATGAAAAACCTGTAATTTTTATTACTCATATGGAGCATCATTCAAATCAAACCTCATGGTATGAAACAATAGCTGATGTTGTAATAATTGAACCTGATAAGGATTTATTAGTGGACCCCGAAAATTTAAAGCTACAACTAGAGAAATATAAAAATAGAAAACTAAAAATAGGATCATTTTCTGCAGCATCAAATGTTACAGGGGTAAAACCTCCTTTTTATAAATTAGCAAAATTAATGCATGAGTATGGTGGCGTTTGTTTTATTGATTTTGCTGCATCAGCTCCTTATGCTGAAATAAACATGCATCCGGTGGATCCAATGGAAAAGTTAGATGCAATTTTCTTTTCTCCACACAAGTTTCTTGGAGGTCCGGGAACAGCAGGAATCATGATTTTTGATTCAAGTCTATATAAAAGTAAAGTGCCCGATAATCCTGGAGGAGGTACTGTTGATTGGACAAACCGTTGGGGAGAATATAAATACATTGACGATATTGAATTAAGAGAAGACGGAGGAACTCCAGGATTTTTACAAGCCATTAGAACTGCATTAGCATTTGATTTAAAAAATCAAATGGGAATAGAAAATATTGAGAATCGTGAAAAAGAATTAATACCACGCGCTTTTAAAGGCTTAAGGGCAATTCCAGGTGTTCGTATTTTGGCCGATAACGTAATCGATAGGATTGGATCACTTTCCTTTTATGTCGAAAATACTCATTACAATATAGTTGTGAAATTATTAAGTGATCGTTATGGAATTCAAGTACGCGGAGGCTGTGCTTGTGCTGGTACATACGGACATTACTTGTTGGATGTGACACATAATTATTCACGTAAAATTACAGAATTGATAAATTCAGGAGATTTGTCGGAAAAGCCTGGATGGATTCGTTGGTCTATTCACCCAACAGCATTGGATTCGGAAATCGATTATTTTGTTTTTGCAGTTGAAGAGATTGCTAAAAATCATGATAGATGGGCAATGGACTATGAGTATAAAAAACAAACTAATGAATTTACACACAAAAAAATGATAGGGAAATCAAACTATGATTTAAATAAATGGTTCTCTCTTAAATAAATGAATAAAAAGAGCAATATAATTTTGAATTTATAATAACAATATTTAATTTTGCGAGCCATTAAGTTTTATTTAAGTACAAAAAGAAAAGCAAAAATATAAAGGAGTTTAAGATGAAAAAAGGAATACATCCAGAAAATTATCGATTAGTAGTTTTTAAGGACATGTCGAATGGTGAAATGATTTTAACTAAATCTACAGCACCTTCAAATGAAACTATTAAACATGAAAATGGAAACGAATACCCATTGTTAAAAGTTGAGATATCAAACACTTCTCATCCGTTTTACACTGGCAAGATGAAGCTAGTTGATACAGCAGGACGTGTTGATAAATATATGAGCAAGTATAAAAAACATGCCGACAAGAAAAAATAATTCAAACTCTATATAAAATTTAAGAAGCTCCGAAATACGGAGCTTTTTTTATGTAAATTTGTCAATATCATTATAAAAAACAGCTTTATGAATTATATTTTATTTGATGATAAATCTTGGGACAATCTATTACCATTAACATTTACCAGACCTGTTTGTGAAGTTCGTGTTGGAATAATAACCATTAAAGAGAAATGGGAAAAATACCTAGGTGTTAAAATGTCATACATTACTCAAGAATACCTGCAAAAAAAATATAAATTGAAGATTGAAGATGAGAATATTTTAATCAATGGTTCAGTAATTCCATCTAATACCTTATTGAAAAGTATTCAGAACCTTGGCATTAACGAGGTACTTGTTAAGAATAATAAAATATTAGCGACAAGGTTAGAAAAACAAAACATTGCTGGTTTTGATTATAGAGAAATAGATAAATATGACAAAAGCGAATATACCGAAGGTATTGTTGAAATTGTATGGCCTTGGGATATCTTTAGTACTAATGGAGAAAATCTAATAGCAGATTTTGAATTATTAACAAAAGATAGAAAATCTGAAAAAATAAGTACTTCAAATAAGGTGTTGGCATCCGAAAATATTTTTATTGAAGAAGGCGCAAAAGTAGAATTTGCAACACTAAACGCTACAACAGGTCCTATATATATAGGCAAGAACGCCGAAGTAATGGAAAATAGTGCAATTCGAGGTCCTTTTGCATTAGGAGAAAATTCAATGCTTAAAATGGGCGCTAAAATTTACGGACCTACAACTATTGGATCATATTCAAAAGTAGGTGGAGAAATTAATAATTCAGTAATCTTTGGATATTCTAATAAAGCACATGATGGATTTTTAGGCAATTCTGTAATTGGCGAATGGTGTAATTTAGGAGCCGACACTAACAATTCAAATCTGAAAAATAATTATGCAGAAGTTCGTTTGTGGAACTATGAAACAGAACGTTTTAAAAAAACAGGACTACAGTTTTGCGGCTTAATTATGGGAGATCATTCAAAATGTGCAATAAATACAATGTTTAATACAGGAACTGTTGTTGGTGTAAACTCAAATATTTATGGCGAAGGATTTCCACGTAATTTCATTCCTTCATTTTCTTGGGGAGGGGCTCATGGTTTTAGTGTATATAGTATTAAAAAAGCTTTTGAGGTAGCAGAACTGGTAATGGCAAGAAAAGACAAAGAACTCGATGAAACGGAACGAAATATTTTAAACGAAATTTTCGAAAGAACATCAAAATACAGGTTATTCTAAAACTAAACATTCAAAATCTTTTTAATAAGATAAATTCAATTTTGGCATAGTGATTGCCATCACTAGTATTCGACATTTCTTTTTTAATGTGCTGACAGAATGTCGCAAGAGACTTAAAAATAAGAATAGTAATATTATGAGTAATAAATTAAACGAAAGTAAAATCAAAAATATAATTTTTACGGAAGATTTGGAAAACGACGGTGAGTTTATACCTTTAATTTCTGATGATGAGGATGATAAAGACTTAAAGAAATCAGAACTACCCAAAGAATTGTCAATTTTACCTTTACGAAATACAGTTTTATTTCCAGGCGTTATTTTGCCAATAACGGTTGGCAGAGAAAAATCCATTCGACTTGTTAATGAAATTTACAAAAAAGATAGAATCATTGGAACTGTAGCTCAGATTGATCCTAATGTGAACGAGCCCGAGGAAGACGATATGTATAGGCTGGGTACTGTGGCTCAAATATTAAAAGTACTTGAAATGCCCGATGGAAGTACATCAGTTATTATACAAGGTCGACAAAGATTTGAGATAAAAGAAATTGTTCTGGCTGAGCCTTTTCACAAAGCAACTGTTACTTTATTAAAAGACAAAAAGCCTAACGATAAAACGCGCGAATTTGAAGCGATCGTTGGTTCTTTAAAAGATCTTTCATTAAGAATCATCAAGTTGTCAAGCAATATTCCACCCGAAGCATCTTTTGCAGTAAAAAACATAGAAAACTCTAAGTTTTTAGTAAACTTTATTTGCTCCAATAGCGATATTGATCTTAAGGATAAGCAACAGCTTCTCGAAATGGATAATTTAAAAGAGAGGTCACTTAAATTATTAGAGCATCTTTCAAAGCAAATTCAAATGCTTGAGTTGAAATTTGATATCCAATCAAAAGTAAAGACCGATTTAGATCGTCAGCAGAGAGAATATCTGTTAAATCAGCAGATGAAAACAATTCAAGATGAATTGGGTGGGAATCCTATAGATCAAGAACTTGAAGAGCTGAAGGATAACGCCAAGAACAAAAAGTGGGGAAAAGAAGTAGCTGAGACTTTTGATAAAGAGTTAAGTAAATTAAACAGATTAAATCCTGCAACGGGAGAATATTCAGTACAATTAAATTATTTACAAACATTATTAGATCTACCTTGGAATGAATTTACAAAGGATAATTTCGACCTAAAAAGAGCTCAAAAGGTTTTGGATGAAGATCATTTTGGATTAGAACAGGTTAAGGACAGAATAATTGAATATTTAGCAGTACTTAAATTAAAAGGTGATTTAAAATCTCCTATTATTTGCTTGTATGGCCCTCCGGGAGTTGGAAAAACTTCTTTAGGTAAATCGGTTGCAAGGGCGCTTGATAGAAAATATGTTAGAATGTCATTGGGTGGATTGCACGATGAAGCAGAAATTCGAGGACATAGAAAAACATATATTGGTGCAATGCCTGGCAGAATAATCCAGAATATTAGGAAAGCAAAATCATCTAATCCTGTTTATATTTTAGATGAAATTGATAAAGTAGGAAAGGATTTTCATGGCGATCCGGCTTCAGCACTTCTTGAGGTTTTAGATCCAGAACAAAATAATGCTTTTCATGATAATTATTTAGAGCTGGAATTTGATCTTTCAAATGTAATGTTCATTGCTACGGCTAATACATTATCGACTATTAATTCAGCTTTACGCGATAGAATGGAAATGATTGATGTTAGTGGTTACATAGTTGAGGAGAAAATGGAAATAGCAAAACGTCATCTAATTCCAAAACAACTTGATGAGCACGGTGTAAAAAAAGCAAAAGTTTCATTTAATAAAAAAGTTTTAGAATATATTGTTGAGAATCACACAAGGGAATCTGGTGTAAGAACATTAAATAAAACTATTGCTAAGGTAATTAGAAATCTTGCAAGAAAGATTGCAATGGAAGAGGTATTTAATAAAGCATTATCGGTTAATGATATTAAGGAGATTTTGGGTCCACCGGAATTTTCTAGAGATAAGTATCAGGGTAACGAATTTGCTGGGGTTGTAACAGGCTTGGCGTGGACAGCCGTTGGTGGAGAAATATTGTTTATTGAAAGTAGTTTGAGCAAGGGCAAAGGCAAACTAACTTTAACAGGTAATTTGGGTGATGTAATGAAAGAGTCGGCTGTAATTGCACTCGAATATATCAAATCACATGCTCAAGACTTAGGTATTACTGAAGAAGCATTCGAAAACTGGAATATTCATATTCATGTGCCTGAAGGTGCTATTCCAAAAGATGGACCTTCAGCAGGAATTACAATGGCAACGTCAATAGCATCAATTTTTACTCAGAGAAAAGTTCAACAGAAAACTGCTATGACAGGCGAAATAACTTTGAGAGGAAAAGTCTTGCCAGTTGGTGGAATAAAAGAAAAAATATTGGCTGCAAAACGTGCTAATATTACTGAGATCATAATTTCCGAAGAAAACAGAAAGGATATTGGTAAAATTAAGGATATTTATATTAAAGGATTAACATTCCATTATGTAAAAGAAATCATGGAAGTTTTCGACATTGCTTTATTAAAAGAAAAAGTTAAGAAACCATTGAAGATTTCATAAAATAAAAGATTTTTGATTTTATAAGAGGGTGTCCAAAAAGATCAAATAGTTGTCATTCTGAGCTTGTCGAAGAATCTACTTGATTAATAATGAGATATTTCGACAGGCTCAATATGACATTTTTCATAAAAGGCTTACTTTTTTGATAGCCTCTTTTTAATTGACTTTACTTAAAAATCCGTAAATTTATCTTTTCTTATCTTTAAATTTAAAACTAAATGAAAATGGGAGCTGGATTATTTTGGGGTATTTTATTAATTCTTATTGGATTAGGAATTGTAATTCGTGTTGTATTTAACATTAATTTCCCCGTCGTTAAATTTGTTATTGCGTTCTTCTTTATTTTAATCGGTATCAAAATACTATTTGGTAGTTTTAATTTCTGGCATTGCAATTCTGGAGGTGATACTACTATTTTTAGCGAAAGTAATATTGATGGACAGAAAGAGGAATTTAAAGAATACAATGTTATTTTTGGTAGCTCCGTAATCGATTTAAGAAATATTGATCTTACCGAAGGATCAAAAGAAATTGTGATAAATAGTATTTTCGGTAGTACAGTTTTGAAAATCGATAAAGAAACTCCGGTTAAGATTAAATCCGATGTAGTTTTCGCAAGTTCTAAAATGCCAAATGAAGAAGTTTCAGCATTTGGTAATGGAAGATATGAAAGCGATAATTTTAATAGGGATACAAATCATGTTTATATAAAAGCCGACATTGTTTTTGGCGAACTAAAGCTTAAAGTTTACTAAGGTTTATTTTAAAATCAACTTATGGCTGACATTTATGTTGGCCTTTTTTAATTTACAATCAAAATATTCTTATAATAAAACTGCTAAATTAAGGATAGAATATTTAATACTCCCTACATATCTCAATCAAATGTTTTAAGTTTGTTAAATCATTTTAAAGATTCAATTATGGAAAAAATTGCTATTTTCCCTGGAACATTTGACCCTTTTACTATTGGTCACGAATCTGTAGTAAACAGAGCTATGGGATTATTTGATAAAATATATATAGCCGTTGGGTTTAATTCTAAAAAAGATGCCTTATTCTCACTTGCGGAAAGAAAAAAATTTATTAGTCAGGTCTTCGATGATAATCCTAAAATAGAGGTAATGCATTACGAAGGATTAACAATTGATTTTTGTAAGGAGGTAAATGCAAGCTACATATTGCGAGGATTAAGAACTGCGGCAGATTTCGAGTATGAAAGAGCTATTGCACAAGTAAATAAAGCGATGTACGATGAAATAGAAACGGTATTCTTTTTAACAATGCCGGAACATACTCCAATAAATTCTTCTATTGTTAGAGATGTAATACGTCATGGTGGTGATGTAAGCAAGTTTATTCCGGCAAAAATGAGAATTAAAAATATAAAATAACATATAAAATATGTTGAGAAATAAATTGTTTTTAATACTATTAGTTTTACCCTTAGCTCTTTTTGCTCAAAAAGTTGAATTAAAAGGAAATATTCCGGAGTATTCGGGCAAAACTCTTGCTTTTTTAACATACTGTGATCAAGTTACTTATTCCGAAAAAGAACTGTGTTCAGCGTTCGTTGGGATTGACGGACATTTCTCTTGTTCTTTCGATCTTATTGAGCCAACCTATATTTTTCTTCATTATGGAGTTTATGAAGCTTTTCTTTTTGTTCAACCAGGAATGGAATACGACCTTTTATTTCCAGAATGGAAAGATAAAGAAATGTCAGACAATCTTAATCCGTATTTTGAACCTATACAATACCATTTAGGGATTACAAATTCTTCGGAGAAAGAGTTAAACTACCAATTAGCTTTTTTTGATGCTATTTACACAAAAATGTTTGACGAAAATTCATATTTAATTTTTAGTAAGTCAAGTAAATTGGATGTTGATGGCTCTATTTCGAAAGTAGACTCATTGTTCCAGGATGTTAATATTAAATTTTTTAACGATTTTAAAAAGTATAAATACGCTTCTTTTAAGCACTTGTCCTGCCAGGAAAAAATGAAGAGTATTTCTAAAACGTATTACCTAAATAAGGAAGTACTGTATAATAATACTGCATATATGGACTTGTTTAATCAGGTTTACGATGAGTATTTTCAATATTTTGGAAGAACAAATTCGGGGAAACAGATATATAATGATATCGGCAAATTAAAAAGCCTTACATCCTTAAAGCATACTTTAGGGCAAGATTCTGTTTTAACTAACGACACTTTAAGAGAATTGGTTATTTTAAAATGTTTGCATGATGAGTTTTATGACGACAAGTTTTCAAGATCAGCAATGCTTACAGTTCTTGATTCACTGGAAATTTTAACAGAAATAAAAGAACATAAGTTAATTGCTAATAATATACGGGAAAAAGTTACGAAGCTTATGGTTGGTTTTGAACCGCCAGAATTTGCATTATTAGATTTAGATAGCAATTTAGTAAGTTTAGAAAATTACAAAGGGAAATATGTTTACCTAAGCTTTTGTACAACTATTAGTTATGCTTGTATAAAAGAGTTTGGGATGCTTCAAAATCTTCATGAAAAACATAAAAATAATTTTGAGATTGTTGTGATTTGCATGGATGAAAGTTTAGCTCAAGTAAAACGATTTGTTGATTTAAAAGGATATCAGTTCAAGTTTTTATATTATGGGAATCAGTCGGAAGTGTTTAAAGATTATGATATTAGAGCTTTTCCAACGTATTACTTTATTGATAAGGATGGTAAGTTAGCAATGTCGCCGGCACCATCACCAGACCAAAATGCAGAGTTTAAAATATTTCAATTAATGAGGGCTAGGGGTGATATATAGATTATAAAGAATTGTTATTGGGAAATGTTTGATTGGAAAAGTTTATGCTAATTTGGTTTTTATTTGTAAAGAGAAGAGTTATGTCTAAGTGCAAGTTGGCAATAATTGTGAAAAACTTCGGGATAGGAAAATCGGTTTATTGAAAAAGTTGTATCTTTACATTAATTAAACTATAAAACTATGAGTGCAATTGAATTAAAGAAATTACTGATACATAGAATTGCGGAGATTGATGATATTTCTTTCTTGAAAGCGCTTAAGACTATTCTTGACTCAAAGACAGATTCTAAAATTCTTTCATTGACAAGTGAGCAACGTTCTGAAATAAATGAATCAATGAAAGAAGTTGAACAAGGACTTTTTATTGACCAAGTTGAACTTGATAAAGAATATGATAAATGGTTAAGCGCAAGATAGTCTGGTCTCATAGAGCAAATATTAAGCTATTTGAGATACTTGATTTTTATGCTGAAAGAAATAAAAGTAACGCTTATTCGAAAAAATTATATAAGAAATTCAAGAAAGAACTATCTCTGCTTATTAAACAACCTGAAATTGGCACTAAGACAGATATGGAATCTGTTCGTGGTTTGATTGTTGAAGAGTTTATATTATTTTATGAATTTACAAGTGAAATGATAATTGTTCATAGTGTTTGGGATTGTAGACAGAATCCTGATGATTTTAGAATTAAGTAAATCTACAACAATTGCCAACAATGCATCATAAAACATACGGGGTTTGGTGGTTTGCGAGCTTTTTCTTATCTTCAAACTTTATTTGACTGGGGACAGTGAAACAAGGCAAAATTCCCTTACGTTTCATATGCTCACCGTTAGCGATAAAATCGAGCACAGAAATGAAAATTGATGCAATAATTTGGGATTATGATGGAACATTAGTTAATTCAGTTCCCAAAAACATCAATATTACAAAAGAAATTTTGGATAAGGTTGCTCCTAGATTGTCTGGAAATGGTTTACCTATTTATTTGAAGAATGAAAAAGAATATCATTACGCAAATCATGCTTCTAGAAATTGGCAAGATTTATATTTAAATTATTATGGTTTAACAGAAAAAGAAACTCTTGAAGCGGGAAGACTTTGGACTGAATATCAATTAAAAAACACAACTCCAGTTAATTTATTTCCAGAAATCTCAGAGACAGTTAAACAATTGAAATGTCCTCAAGGAATTTGCTCCCAAAATTCAGCATTGAATATTCAACAAGTAATGAGAGAACATAATCTTCTTGACAGATTTGACACTATTATTGGTTATGATGACATACCTGATAATGCGCAAAAACCATCTCCAATAAGTGGAATTATATGTTTAGAACGAATTTTTGGGGAAATTGAGAAAAGTCTGATTATGTATATAGGAGACCATGTTGGCGATGTGCAATTTGCTAGAAATATTGAATCAGAATTGAATGACACAAATAAAGTATTATCGGTTGCTGTAAATTATAGTGGTGCAAATATAAGTTCTTGGACACATCAACCTGATTATATAATTACTACACCACTTGACTTACTGAAATTAACTAAATAATTAATTGAATTTATACTAAAATCGATTATAACAACCGCTAACAATGCATCATAAAACATACGGGTTTAAGGTGGTTTTTAAGCTTCTTTACTATCTTTAACTTTTGTAAAAACTATGTATCTTAACAAACATTAAAACAGACACGAATACATCGTTAAATAATATCATATAAAAGGGCAGTATGGAAGAGAAGAGATTTAATCCCAAGAAACTTGATAAGCTAAATAATCCAATGCGATTTAAAGCATTGCCACCTGAATTTATTATAAAAAAGGCAACAATAGAAAACCCTAAAGTAATTATAGACTTAGGTGCTGGCACAGGTTTTTACAGTACTCCTTTTGCCGAAATTTATAAACTTTGTAGAGTCTATGCTTGTGATATTTCAGACATTATGATTAATTGGATGCAAGAAAATATTTTACCAAAATATGGCAATATTATTCCCTTGAAAATGGAAGACAATCATGTTCCGTTGAATAATAACATCGCAGACTTTCTATTTATGATAAACTTATATCATGAGTTGGATAGTCCAGGTAAAATGTTGAATGAGTGTTATAGATTGTTGAAGTCTAAAGGAAAGATTGCTATTTCAGACTGGAAAAAAGAGGAAACAGAGAATGGACCATCTATTGAACTTAGATATGACGCAAATGAAGTCAAAGAACAACTACTTGCTGCAGGCTTTGAAAAAATTAGTATTCACTCAGAATTGGCAAACAATTATTTAATTATAGCTGAAAAACAGTAATGGAAATATTAATTAAATAACTAATATAAAGTAACATTGCCTAACTTGGCTTCAGAAAAAATGAGGGGGTTGCGGTTTTGTAGTCATTTTACTATCTTCAGCTTTTATTAGCAGTGGGATACTGGAATAGGGCGAAAATCAAGCACTATTTTTAGACCAAACCCTTTAGCGGTAATTAATTGCGCCACTTTTTTAAATTCAGTAAATTATACTTTTTAAGGATAATTTTGCTACTTAATTAGAAATATGAGAAACTTAACATTTATTTTAACAATTCTGGCCTTTGTAACTATAAGTTGTGAAGAAGATACTTTATCTGGTATAACAGATTCAACTTCACGGGAAGAAGATAATAATTTCTTGGAATCTTTGAGTGAAGAAATTTCAGATATGGCTGAAGAATTTGAATGTGTTGAAGCATCAGAGTGGCAATTTACTGCGATAGGTACAAAAGCATGTGGAGGACCAACAGGATTTATTGCTTATTCAACACAAATTGACGCTGTAGTTTTTTTAGAAAAAGTTAATTTATTTACTGAGCAGCAAGACATTTTTAATAAAAAGTGGAAAGTTTTTTCTGATTGTACTGTTCCACCACAGCCAGAAGGAATTATTTGTGTGGATGGAAAGCCAGAATTTTATTATTAACAAGCAAATTAACAACCGCTAACAGCGCTTCTCATAACTGCGGAGTGGTGTTGGTTCGCTGACTATATATTATCTTAGTAAACATTATAAACGGTAGACTGAAAAGTAGAGGGGAAACCCGCACGTAGTTTGCCTAAGGACCTTTACGGGTAATTGTATGTTTTAGCCTGATTTTTATTCTTCAAATTTATCCAATGTTCATGCGACTTTACAAACAAATTCTCCATATTAATTGTAGGAGATACTTTAACAACCATTACAATACCACATGGAAGTTTAATTCTAATAAACCAATTTTAACAAATATTTTGCGATCTTAAAAAGTAATATATTCCAATTCGTTTAGTATATGGGACATATTTTTTCTATTCATAAATTACTACTCATAATCTCCCCTTTTTTAAATACCTCTATTATCGAAGGGAATGTGTTATTAGTAACTTCTTTAAGGTTACTTGGATTTAACCATTTTGCTTCTGTAATTTCTTCCTCGACTTGAGGTTCTGGATTTTGAGTTCCATTATAAAACATTTCGTACCAGTAAGTTTTTTTTAAAATATCTTTCCCTTTTAATTTATAGGTATGATAAGTAATTTCAAGAAGATTTAAAATTTCAATATTCCTTATTCCGCATTCTTCCTCTACTTCTCTGATAGCTGCAACTTTGGGAAGTTCATTTTTCTCTATTTTCCCTTTTGGTAAGTCCCAAATATTGCGTCGGTAAATAACTAAAATTTCTCCTTTCTCATTTTTAACTAAGCCACCGGCAGCCTCAATTATTTGGTATAGCTTAGCAAATTGCTTAAAAGCGTATTCAACATTCTTATGAATAATATACAATTTGTTTAATTTTGAAGTATTCAAGAACTTATTTAAGTCGTCATACAGCAGTTTTTTGTTCTTGAAAAAATGTACATCAGAATCAATTTGATTAATGTTATTATTTTCAATAAAAAAAACTGTTCGTTGATTATAAAAAACTTTATACATTTGCGATATGGAAAATTTTGAGCAAAAGATAGCACAATTATTATTACAAATTAAGGCAATAAAGTTACAACCTGCAAATCCTTTTACATGGGCTTCTGGATGGAATTCTCCAATTTATTGCGATAATCGTAAGACGCTGTCGTATCCAGAAATCAGGAATGAAATTAGAGATGGATTTGTCAAATTAATTAAGGAGAAATGTGAAGCTCCCGATGTTATTGCAGGAGTTGCAACCGGAGCTATTGCAATTGGAATGCTAGTAGCAGATGCAATGAATTTACCATTTATATACGTTCGTCCAAAACCAAAAGAGCACGGTTTGGGTAATATGATTGAAGGTGAAGTTCCTGTGGGTAAGAAAGTGCTTGTTATCGAAGATTTAATATCAACAGGTAAAAGCAGTTTAAGTGCTGTTGAGGCACTACGAAATGCAAATATTGAGGTTATAGGAATGCTTGCAATATTTACTTATGGATTTCAAATCGCAGCGCAAAATTTTAAGAATGCGAATGTTAACCTTCATACTTTAAGTAATTACGATGTTTTAATAAACACAGCATTGGAAGCAGAGTATATAAAAGATTCAGAATTGGAAACATTGCAACAATGGAGGGTTGATCCTGCAAATTGGGAATAATATTATTTAAAATAAAGTAATTAAGTTTTGTTGATTTTTGAAAATGAATAAAAGTTATGGGTAAATATACAAGCAAAACAGGAAATGTTAATAAATCAAGCAAGCTGATATATAACTTCTTAACAGATCTTAATAATTTAAAAGATGTAGTACCTCAGGATAAAGTAAAAGATTTTGAAGCAACTGTGGATACATGTAAATTTAATATCGAAGGTATAGGGCAAGTAGGGCTTAAAATTATTGAAAAAGAACCGCACAAGTTAATTAAGATATCGAGTGATGGTAAATCGCCTTTTAGTTTTTTCTTTTGGATTCAATTAAAACCAATTAAGGATTCTGAAAATAATACAGCTATTAGGTTAACTATCGATGCAAATTTAAACCCAATGATGAAAATGATGGTTGGTAAACAATTGCAAAAAGGAATTGATGCAATAGTTGATCAGCTTGTGGTGTTTTTTAATGAAAAATTAAAAGGGGAGTAATTTTTCAAATTTAAATAATCAAAAACACGTTTAATTACTATTGATCATTGAAAACAAATTCAATCTCCTTAAATTCGAATTCCATTTTTTCTTGGTTTGTGTTTATAATTTGTAAATGACCAAATTCATTAACTCCTGTAATTTTGGCTTTAAAAGTGTTGTTATTGCTTTTGTAAGTGAAATATTCATTAAATCGGTATAAATAATTAATATATTTTTCATTAATTTCTTCATATTTCCCGGATTTCAGCTTTTTGTAAAAAATGCGGATATGTTCCCTAAGTTTAATTAGTTCTTTCTCAATTGAATATATATCGTCCGTAATTTGGGTTAAAGAAACAGGATTAGGAGCGTCACTTATGAATTGAGTTTGATTAAGATTAAGACCAATACCAACAATGCATTGATTTATACTTGATCCTTTTATAGCATTTTCAATTAAAATTCCTGCTATTTTTTTATCATTAATATAAATGTCATTGGGCCATTTTATTTTAATCTCATTTGTTTTAGATTTTAAATAATCTACAATGCCCAGCGAAATAGTTTTTGATATAAGAAAGTTCTTATCAATGGGTAAAAAGTCAGGATACAATAACAAACTACATATCAGGTTTTTTCCTTTTTCACTTTCCCAAGTATTATTACCAAGTCCTTTGCCAGAGCTTTGAAATAAAGTTGAAATTATTGATCCTTCTGAGACTTTATTTTCTTTTAATGTCTTTGAAAAGTAATTATTAGTTGAATCAACCATGTCTAAATTAACTATTTTCTCCCAAGACTTCATTTCATTTTTTTTGTAAAGTTATACCAATTCTTAATAACGTCAGTTCGATATAAGAATACGACTAAACAGATGATATTAAGACTCTTTATTATTTTAGGCATCAAAGTATCAAGATATGAGTATCAAGATTCAGACAAAATAATCTATTTCTTGATACTTGGGGCTTGATACTTGATACTTTTTAGCATGAAATCAGCAAGCGTCTGGCAAATAGAAGTTTAAGCAAATGTATTACGTCGAACTCAGGTTAATAATGTAATATTAATAATGATATTTTGAAGTTAAGAATTGTTAATGCCGTTATATATTCAATCCATATTTGTTTTTACTAATATGCCATATTGAAAATATATGGTACTATCTTGAAATCTGACAAAAGTTAAAAAAATCTGACAAAATCTTTACAAATGATTTAATAACACATAAAACATGACATATTTACGGTATAAACAATTCATTATTTTCATATGTTTAAAAGGAATGATTTTTGAACTGTGTAGACTTTCCAATGAAAAACTATATTACATTTTACAGAAGATAATTTTAGCACTAAAATTAATATGGTAATTTAATTACCTTTGCAAAAAAATAATTGAATGGCAAAACGAAAAAAAACGATTAAAACTAATACAAAAGAAATAGTTGACTCTGCAGTTGAAGGAATCTTAACAAACAAAGGTCAAAACATCGTAAGACTCGATTTCACAGAGATACA
>JAQIBH010000170.1 GCA_027859205.1 Bacteroidales bacterium
CAAAATAATCTATTTCTTGATACTTGGGGCTTGATACTTGATACTTTTTAACATGAAATCAGCAAGCGTCTGGCAAATAGAAGTTTAAGCAAATGTATTACGTCGAACTCAGGTTAATACTTAATTAAAGAACTACAGTTATTGTTGTTCTCTTTGTTTACTAGCTGATTATCTATTATTTAAGAAAACTTAATAGGGTATATTAAGTTTAATTTATCTTTAATATAGGAACTGGAAAATAATTTAAATTTTAAATACTAAAGCTATGAAAACAATAAGTAAAATAATGATCGGAATCGTGTTGACGGCATTTATGTTTTTAAATACCAATGCTCAACCAAAATCAGAAATACCTGATGATAACAAGCCTAAAATGAATTGGTCCGGTGCTGATACTTTGTACACTTTCCAATTTAATACTGCCTCTAACACCTGGGTATATTTCCAAAGAGAAATTAGATTATTTAATGAAAATCAATATCCTGTTGAAAATTTTGTTCAAACCTGGCAAAACCAATCTAGAAATTGGATTAATTATTTAAGAGTAAATTATACCTATGATGCAAAAGGGAAGGAAATTGAAGAAATCACGCAGCAGTGGGATCCTTCAACGGATAGTTGGGTTAATGCACAATTAAGAATTACTTCCTACAAAGGTAGAGAGAAAGAAGAAATTCTTTTCCAACAATGGAAAAAACCTACAAATGAGTGGTTTAATATAATGAAGTATTTAATCAAATATAATACTAAAGGCGATAAAAATTCTGTGATAATAAGTCTTTACAATGGAGTGACAGGAAACTGGGATAATCATAAAAAATTCTTAATGGAATTTGAAAATCCTTATGCGCCACCATCAACAGTTATTGCAGAAACATGGTCATCAAACAAATGGAAAAGTGAGGGTAAATATGAAATTTTATACAATTGGAGAGGCGATAAAACATTGGAAACAAGATATACTTGGAACCAAGGGCATAAAAATTGGATAGAAGGTATTTTATTGGAAACTTATTATGACAAAACAGGGAATCAAACTGAACATATTGAAAAGAAGTATGATTACCAAAATAGATTGTGGATGAATTTCAATAAGCACTCTGCTATTTACAATGAAAAGGGATACATGACTGAAAAAACTGAATTTATATGGAACAGAAATACAAGTCATTGGGAAGAAAAAGGAAAATACAAATTCTCAACCGATACCAAAATTTAAATCCTAGTATAAATAAAAAGAGCTCGAAATTCGAGCTCTTTTTATTTTCCTTTTTATTTTTTTTGTTCTTTCAATTTCAACATTAATTCATCTAATTGTTTTGATTCTACTGCAGAAGGAGAGTCAATCATAACATCCCGACCAGAGTTATTCTTTGGAAATGCAATATAATCTCTTATTGATTCAGAACCTCCAAATACAGAACACCAACGATCAAACCCAAATGCAATGCCCCCATGAGGAGGAGCACCAAATTTAAACGCTTCTAATAAAAATCCGAATTTTTCTTCTGCTTCCTCCTTTGAAATGCCAAGAGCCTCAAACATTTTTTGCTGTAATTCTGCTTTAAATATTCTAATCGAACCACCACCTATTTCTACTCCATTAATTATAAAATCATACGCATTAGCTCTCATTTTGCCAGGATCGGTATCGAATAATTTAATATCTTCAACCTTTGGAGAAGTAAAAGGATGATGTTTTGCAAAGAATCTCTTTTCATCTTCGTTCCATTCAAGTAAAGGGAAATCTACCACCCAACAAGGAGCAAATTTATCTTTATCTCTTAAACCAAGTCTATCTCCCATTTCAAGTCTCAAATCATTTAAAGCACTTTGTGTTTGATCTCTTTTCCCAGCTAAAATTAGTAATAAATCACCAGGCTTTGCATTCATTGCTTCAGCCCATGTTTTTAAATCTTCCTGAGTGAAAAATTTATCAACTGATGATTTAAATGATCCGTCAGAATTATATTTTACATAGACCATTCCTTTAGCACCAACTTGTGGTTTTTGAACAAAAGCCGTTAATGCATCAAGTTGTTTTCGTGAATATTCGGCACATCCTTTTGCACAAATACCACTTATATAATCTACACTATCGAAGACTTTAAAACCCATGCCTTGAGCAATTTCAGTAATTTCAGTAAATTTCATATCAAATCTTATGTCTGGCTTATCAGAACCATAAAATTTCATTGCGTCATCGTATGTAATTCTTGGAAACTTTTCTTCAAAGTTTAAATCCTTTATTTCAGAAAATAAATATTTTGCTAAACCTTCGAATGTATTCAAAACATCTTCCTGATCGACAAAAGACATTTCACAATCTATTTGTGTAAATTCCGGCTGGCGATCAGCTCTTAAATCCTCATCTCGGAAACATTTCACAATTTGAAAATATTTATCAAATCCAGACACCATCAACAATTGTTTAAATGTTTGAGGTGATTGTGGTAAAGCATAAAACTCCCCAGGATTCATTCTTGAGGGTACAATAAAATCGCGAGCACCTTCAGGTGTTGATTTAATTAAATAAGGTGTTTCTATCTCCATAAAATCTTTAGTATCCAGATATTTACGGATTTCTTGTCCCATTTTATGTCTTAATTTCAAATTCTTTCTTACAGGGTTTCTTCTTAAATCAAGATATCTGTATTTCATTCTTAACTCCACTCCACCATCTGTCTCATCCTCAATAGTAAATGGTGGAATTTCTGATTTATTTAAAACTATAAGTTCATTCGCAATAATCTCTATCTCGCCTGTCGGCATTTTTAGATTTTTACTGCTTCGTTCAATAACTTTGCCAGTAACATTAATTACATACTCTCTACCTAATTTTGCCACATCGGATTTTAAATCATCAGAAGTATTTTCGTCAAAAACCAATTGCGTTAATCCGTATCTATCTCGGAGTGTAATAAAAGTCATTCCTCCAAGATCTCTAATAGCCTGGATCCAGCCGCTTAAAGTAACTTCCTGGTTAATATTACTTATTCTTAATTCCCCACATGTATGCGTTCTGTACATATTTCTATATTTTACTCGTTTTATTAATTATCAATATGAATTGCGAAAATAGGATTTTATTTCTTTTTTAAGCCCAGAAAATACTAAATATTTTAATATCTATATTGATAATGACCTATATTTGATGAGATTAATTAATAAAGATGGATTTATATAACGACGAATATTTTATGAAAGAAGCTTTAAAAGAAGCTTTAAAAGCATATGAAAAGAACGAAGTGCCTGTAGGCGCAGTAATTGTAAATAATAATCAAATTATAGCCCGAGCTCATAACCTAACCGAAACATTAAATGATGTTACTGCACATGCCGAAATGCAAGCTTTTACTGCCGCGAGCAATTATTTGGGAGCAAAATACCTAAATGATTGTATTTTGTACATAACTTTAGAACCTTGCAATATGTGTGCCGGAGCATCATACTGGTCACAGGTAAGTAAGATTGTTTTTGGTGCAACCGATAAAAAAAGAGGATATACAATCCTTTGTAATGAAATCCTACATCCTAAAACCAAGGTCGTATCCGGAGTTTTAGAGAAGGAATGTAGTGAATTATTGTTTAATTTCTTTAAGAATAAAAGATCTAATCTTTCTTAAATAAATATATTTAGTTTATACTTGAGTGGTGATTCAAATCACCAATTTATATAATTTACATTACCTAATACGAGTTGTTAAATTAATAAATTTGTAAATCTTTTGACCACAGATCCTTATTATGAGACGATTTTTTTTTACTTTATTTTCAATTATTTTTTTAACCAATGTTAGCTATGGTCAAACCGGAGTTTCGAGAGCTCAAGCTAATCGCATCTATAACTTTACAAAGTTTTTTGATTGGCCTCAAACACAAAAGTCAGGTGATTTTATTATAGGTGTTTTTGGTTCCAAAGAGTTATTCAAAGAATTAGAAAAAATAACAAAAGATAAAAAGAATGTTACTCAAAACATTGTTGTTAAATTTTTCAACAGCTATAATAACATAGATAAATGCCATGTAATTTTTGTCACATCATTAAAATCACAATACATTGGTACTGTATATAAGCAAACAGGTGTGCATTGTTTAATTATAAGCAACGACACAAAAGCTATTGAAAAAGGTGCTACCATCCAATTTTTTATTCAAGATCAAAAACTAAAATATGATTTCAGCCAAGAAAATGCCTTAAACCATGGCTTAAAATTCCATTCCAAGGTTTCAGAGATGGCCACAAAAAAATAAAAAATACACTTACGCAACTCTCACAAATTTAATACTTCCATTTATTAGCTAAAGCAACTAACGAAAGCATTACAGGAACTTCAACCAAAACACCAACAACAGTTACTAAAGCTGCAGGCGATTGTAAGCCAAACAATGCAATAGCCACTGCAACAGCTAATTCAAAAAAGTTGCTTGCACCAATCATTGCAGCCGGTGAATTAATATTATGTGGTAATTTTAGTTTCTTACCTCCAAACCATGCAATAAAAAATATAAAATATGTTTGAATAATAAGGGGAACTGCAATTAATAAAATAATAAAAGGATTGTTAATTATATTAATTCCTTGAAATGCAAAAAGCAATACTAAGGTAACTAAAAGAGCTAAAATTGAAACAGGTTTTAATGTGGGCAAAAATTTGTTTTTAAACCAGTCTTCTCCTTTAAAACTGACTAATAATTTATGAGTAATATATCCAGCCACTAAAGGAATTACAACAAAAATTATAACGCTTGCAACTAAAGTATCATAAGGTATTTGGATGTTTGTAATACCTAATAGTAATCCTACAATTGGAACAAAAGCAACTAAAATAATTAGATCGTTAACTGAAACTTGTAGCAATGTATAGTTTGGATCGCCATTTGTTAAATATGACCATACAAAAACCATGGCTGTACAAGGCGCTGCTCCTAAAAGTATTGCACCAGCAATATATTCGCCTGCTAGCTCAGGTTCAATAAAAGCACCATAAAGTTTTGAAAAGAAAATCCATGCAAAAAATGCCATTGTAAAAGGTTTAATCATCCAGTTAACAACAAGTGTAAGGATTAATCCTTTGGGTTTTTTACCAACATTCTTTATACTTGAAAAATCTACTTGTAACATCATTGGGTAAATCATTAGCCAAATAAGTATAGCTACAGGAATATTCACTTTAAACATTTCCATTTGACTTAATGATTGCATACCATCACCGGCAAAATGCCCGATAGCAATACCTCCTGCAATACAAAGTGCAACCCAAAGTGTTAAATATTTTTCGAAAAATCCAATTCGCTTTTTTTGTGACATATTGCTATTTTATTTTAGGTTGAATATTTATTTTTTTGCAAACACATTTATACTGAAAATTCCTAAATTGCTATCTTTATAATCAATTAATTCTTGTTCATTCAAAACATTTAATAAGATATCATCAGGGATTTCAATCACTCTTTCTTTTTGTACTTCTATGTTTGTAAATCCTGAATTCCTTATGATTTTCAAATATTCATCTTTTTGTATTGCTCCCGAAACACATCCTGCATACATTTCGGCACTTTCTTTTAATCTATCAGGCAACTCTCCCATTAAAACAACATCTGATACAGAAAAATGAGCGTCATTTTTTAAAACTCTATAAATTTCATTGAAAGCTTTCTTTTTATCCGGAACTAAATTTAAAACACAATTACTTACTACTACATTTACAGAACTTGACTCAATCGGCATTTCCTCAATATCGCCTTTAACGAATTCAATATTTTTATAAGTTAATTTAGTCAGGTTCTCATTGGCTTTTTTTAGCATTTCATCCGAAAAATCAATTCCTATTACTTTTCCTTTTTCTCCTGTTGATGCGCGAGCCACAAAACAATCATTTCCAGCTCCAGAACCTAAATCAAGAACTGTATCACCAGTCTTAATTTTTGCAAACTCAGTAGGTAAACCACATCCCAAACCCAGATCAGCATCCTTATTATATCCCTCTAAATGAGAATAATCCTCACTAAAAACAGTATAATCAACATCCTCACAACAACCAGTGCTTCCACAACATGATGTTTCACCTTGCCTGCCGGCAGGCAGGTTTTGCTGTTTGGACTGACTTGCTATTCGTCCATACTTTTCTTTAACTATATCTTTTATATTCTTTTTGACTTTCATGATTTTTTAATTTTTTCGTTATAAAACTTATAAAATTCTTGTTTAATTTCGTCACGAACTCGATAAAATTCGCTCATAATAAAATCATCAGATCCAACTGCAAATGAAGGATCATCAAAACCAATGTGCAATTTATTTTTAACTTTCCCAATAAAAGCCGGACAGACTTCATTTGCTCCGCCACAAACTGTAATTACAAAATCCCACTCCTTATTCAAAAATTTATTGACAGAATCAGAAGTATGTTGACTAATATCAATTCCTATTTCCTTCATTACAAGAACCGCTTTTTCATTTAATTTACCGGAAGCTTCTGTTCCTGCAGAAAAAACTTGTAATGTTTTATCAAATGATTGTAAAAATCCATGTGCCATTTGACTACGGCAAGAATTTCCTGTACAAAGTATTAATATTTTCATTTTTTATCTCGTTTACGTAACATACACATACATGAACCAGTAAGACGTTCTGATTTATCAATCTTAACCGGCATTCCATCTCTTTCCCATTCTACCAAACCTCCAGCCATATTTGCAATATTGATGAAACCCTTTACATTTAAAAACAAAACAGCTTCTTTACTTTTAAGTCCAACAGCATCAGCAAAAATCAATGGTTTGTTTTTAGGTAATTCTAAATAGTTTTCATCTAAAATACTTCTTGGGCAGAATATCAGTTCTTCAACATCGAACATCTTGAAACGTCCCATATAATCTTCCCGAACATCAACTATAACAGCTCCTTTTTGACAAAGTTCACGTGATTCTCTGGGAGAAAGATGCAATATGCCTGATGAAACAACACCTTTGTTTTTAAAAAAATCGCCCATCGCTAACATTTATTATCCTGCTGTAGAAAAATTTCTTTAAAAAATATATCAAATGCTTTTTTAACATCATCAATACACGAATTGCATAAGCAATAATTAACTTTTAAGCCATCAATTTCACCTTTAATTAATCCAATTTTTTTCAACTCTTGTAAATGTTGTGAAACGGTTGTTCTGCTTAATGGAATTTCATTACTTATATCGCCGGAAACACAAGTATTACATTTTGCTAAATAACGTAATATAGCCAATCTGGCCGGATGGCTCATAACTTTTGCTATTGAAGCAAGGCTCTGCAAATCCGTATCAAAAAGTTGATTTTTCGTATATGTCATTTCACTTATGTTTTATGCAGCAAACATACGACATAGTTTTAAGCAAATCAACTTTTCTATATTAAATATATGTTAATTATTAATCTATTCTTGTATCGATTTGCACGCTTAAGTTTTTTGTAGAATAAAAACCTGTATGCCTAAAGAATTCCTCACCTCTTTTATCAAGTATGACCTGCGTTGGGATTGCAGCTATTCCAAAATATTTTATCAAATACTGATTTTCGGGAAGTGTGACATTTAAAAAAACAATATTAACTGCCATTGGGTATTTTTCCTTTATTTCAATTAATACTTTTTCCATGCGTTTACAGGAAACACAACCCGTTGACCCAAATTCAAGCAGAGTTAAATGATAATCCAAATTATTTGTTTGATAATTAAACAAAGAATCAACATAAGTCGATGCTGAATTAATGATTTCGGCATCGACCTGTGTCAATATTGCTTTTGAAGCAACATTATTAAGTTTTTCTTTAAATACAAACAAGAAAATAAAAAATAAAATTATGAGTGCTAAAGCAAAGAGATTTATAACATGCTTTGCTTTAATTGATAAGTTCTGCCTTTTCATAAATAGCCTTAATATTTTCTTCGGTTGGTGGTGTTTTACCTTTCTCGAATCCTAAATCTGTAATTCTTAAATAATTATAATCCGTTAAACCATTCTTTTCCATAATCTTTTTACCACAATCGACAGAACAACCATCAATAACAAGTATATTTTTCGTTTTAAAATCTTCAATAGATTTTTCAATACCTGCACCAATAACTGCAAGGCAATTCATTTTTCGAACACCTTTATCACGTAATTTTCTAGCTACCAGATCAGAAACATGTCCAAGGTCTGAAGCTCCCGAACAAGCAAGAACCATGTTCTCACCTGCACAACATAAACAATCTTCTTTTTCCATAGTACTTTGTTATATTGATCCAAAAATTAAACCTGATATAGTTGCCATAACAACAACCAATAAGATATATACAATGGTTTTCTGAGTTCCCATAACACCACGAATAACAAGCATATTTGGTAATGACAATGAAGGTCCTGCCAGCAATAAAGCTAACGCCGGCCCTTTACCCATTCCTGCGGCCATTAATCCTTGTAGAATTGGAACTTCGGTTAAAGTTGCAAAATACATGAAAGCCCCAACAATCGATGCAAAGAAATTTGAAAATAAGGAATTCCCACCTACTAAATTAGCAACCCATTCATTTGGAATTATCCCTGCTATTTGAGTATCATCATGAGTTGAACCCAATAAAAATCCTGCAATAATAACACCTAATGCTAATAAAGGCATAATTTGCTTGGTAAAATCCCATGTTGATAATGTCCATTCTTTATTTTCACTATCGTTTTTATCAGTTAAGGTTATTATGCTTAAAAATGCTATCCCTACCATCATAGGTACAAGAGGGCTTGTTGATAAAAACCCTGATATTGCAGTAACAACAGCCGCTCCTATCACATAATACCACTTAAGCTTAAGTATTTTAATTAGAGAATAAATAAGAAGTATTCCGAAAACAGATGTAATGTACCATTTATTAGTCCAAATCCAGAACCATGCACCACTTGTAGTTTCGCTATCGGGTTTACCCCAGTTGGCAAATACCAAAATTACTACTAAAGTGAAGAAATGAAACATTGTTTGCCACATTGGTCTTTTCTCAGGTAACGCCTGAATATTCATTTGTAATTCACGTTTTTCGTTTTCTTCTTTTCGATAAATTAAAGACATCGTGCTACCAATAACAATACTAAAAACAACCGCACCAACAACTCTGGCTATACCCATTTCAAATCCTAAGATTCTTGCAGTTAGAATTATTGCAAGTATATTAATAGCCGGTCCGGAATATAAAAATGCAACTGCTGGACCTAATCCGGCACCACGTTTATGGATACTTGAAAACAGTGGTAAAATCGTACATGAACACACAGCTAAAACAGTTCCTGACACGGAAGCAATTGTATATGCTAACCATTTTTTAGCATTTGCACCAAAATATTTAATTACAGAATTTTGGCTTATAAAAACCGCAATAACTCCTGCAATAAAAAATGCAGGTAATAAACATAAAATAACGTGTTCTTGCGCGTACCATTTTACAAGGTCAAATGTTGCATCAACAGCTTCCTGAAATCGGATGCTTTCTATTGGCATAAAAAAAGCCAACGCAAAAAATAATGCTATCAGGGAAAGTATTTTAATTTCTTTTTTTAGTTCCATTTTCCTTTAAATCAGTTCGCTATATTGCGAACAATTAATATAAAAAATTTTAAAATATTGTAATAATTGTATAATAAATACCAAAAGCGAAAAATAAAACCGCCACAAATCTTCTAAACCAAAGTTCGAAAGTTTTAATTTTATTATACAAACCACCAAGTTCTGAAACAGTGTAGGCAATAACCCAGGCAAATAATATTACCGGTAATCCAGTGGCAATTGCAAAAACAACAGGTAAATATAATCCAGAAGCACTGGTGATCGTCATTGGAATTAGCATGGCAAAATATAATACACCACTATATGGACAAAATGCTAATGCAAAAAGAACCCCAATTATAAAGGCATCCCAAAAACCCTTTTTTTCTTTCTTACCTATTTTTTCTGACAACTTACCAAAACCGGGAATATTAATTTTAATAATACCAATCATAAATAAACTTATCAGTATTAATAAAGGTCCTAAAATCTTTTCGCCATATTGTTGAAAAAATCCAGATATCTCAAATTGGTTTGCACTGAAAAAAAGCACAACTGCAAGTGCAGTGTATGAAAATGCTCGCCCCAGTGTATATACAATCCCATTAATAAAAACTTTTCTTTTATTCTGTATGTCCTTGCTAATAAACCCAATTGCCGTAATATTTGTGGCTAAAGGACAAGGACTGATTGCTGTCATCAGCCCCAGAATAAAAGCAGTTAGGATTGGTAAATTATTATTCTCAATTAAAGACGATAAAAAATCCATTTTATTAAGTTAAATTAATAATCCATCAACAGTTTCTTTAATCTTTTCTTTAAGTTTATCAGGGTTGCTACGCGCATTCATGAAACCAACTGTTGTTAAATCAACTTTTTGGTCTCCCTTTGAAAATATTAATGCCTGACCTGAAACCCCAAGTATTTTTGCAATTTCTTTTGAATTTTCATCTTCCAGATTTATTGACATAAAAACAATATTTTTATTTTCTATTTGTGCAGGATATAATTCATTAAGAATTTCTTTCGTTTTGTCTTCAACGGCATTGCATGTTGCACATCGACGAGTAAAGTGAAAATAATAAACGTTTATTTCTTCGGGCTTAATAGCTGCATGCTGATCTTTATTTTCTGCACTTTGTGCATTGCACGAAAGAAACAATGGCAAAATAAACAATACAAAAATGAATGATTTTAAAATTTTCATTATTACTATTTTTTAGTTAATATTTCAGTTAATTCTTTTTCGGAGGGTAATCTCCCACTCAAAACAACTTTCCCGTCTATCACTAATGCAGGTGTTTGCATAACACCGGAATTCATGATATCGACTATATCTTCAACTTTTGTTATCTGAGCCTCAATATCCAATTTTTCAACAGCATTGCGAGTGATTTTTTCCAATGTTTTGCATTTTGGACAACCCGTACCTAATACTTTTATTTCCATATCTTAATTTATTGTTAGTTATTCGTAGAAGCACGAACAAAGGTATTAATTATTTATAAATTCAAAAATAATTTGAAGTGTTTTTTTGCATCTTCCCAATTTTCTTTACTCAAGCAGTACTTTATTTTAGGTGTTTCTATTTCACCCTGTATTAAACCTGCGTTTTTTAACTCCTTTAAATGTTGCGATAATGTTGATTTTGCAATAGGCAAAATTTCTGTTAAATCTCCGCTATAACAACATGATTGATTTGATAAAAGCTCTAAAATGTAGATTCTAATTGGATGTGACATAGCCTTTGCATAACGGGCAAGCTTTTTTTGGTCGTTTGTAATAACTTCGTTCATATCAAGTTTCAATTCGTTACTTTACGAACAAAAGTAATAAAATAATAAGATTTATTATTCAAGCATTCATATTTGTTTTTCACAATTATGAATTGAATATATCCCGCAATAACAATTAAAATATAAATATTGCTAATGATATGATGTTTTGAAATAGATTGGTATTGGGTGAATCACAAAAATCGAGTAGGTAGAGGGATTACTCCCTCGTCCCCTCACACCACCACGCATGCTCTCGCACGTGGCGGTTTCAGTTAATAGTTTAACTTTTCGTAATTTAATGACAAATTAAAC
>JAQIBH010000177.1 GCA_027859205.1 Bacteroidales bacterium
GTTTAATTTGTCATTAAATTACGAAAAGTTAAACTATTAACTGAAACCGCCACGTGCGAGAGCATGCGTGGTGGTGTGAGGGGACGAGGGAGTAATCCCTCTACCTACTCGATTTAAAATTTTAGGTGCATATTGTTATGTAAACAAAAGTATTATACATTTATACTGAATTTAATTAAAGCAAAATGAAAAGAATTTTTTTTCAGATTTTCATAATTATTCTTGCAAGCAATATGCTTGCATTTGGCAACCAGAAAGACAGTCTTAATTCTTTTTCTTCAAAAGACGAAGCCATTCAAAAAATAAATCAATTATTAGAACTTTCTGAAACAAAAAGAAATAGGAATCCTGAAAAATCAATTGAATTTGCTGATTCTGCTTTAAAAATTGCACAAGAAATTGAGAGTTACGAAGTTCAGTATAAAGCAGAATTTTCAATAGGCTTCGCAAACTATAAAAAAAATGATTTCAGAAATGCTTTAATACATCTGGAAAATTCGTTAAGCTTAAGTAAAAAAGCAGGTTTGCCGAATGGTGAAGCTCTTGCATTAAACCGGATTGGTAATACATATCAGTTATTAGGGCAAAACGAGGAAGCATTAGAAAAGTATATGCTAGCAATGACGATTAATAAAGTTATTGATAATAAACAAGAAATTGCCCGAACCCTAACAAATCTGGGAAGTATTTATAGACTATTTGGCAATTACGAATTAGCAATTAATAAACAATTAGAGGCTCTGGGAATATACGAAGAGATTCAAAATAAAGAAGGGATAGCTTGGTCGGCTTTGAATATTGCGCGTTTGTTTAAATTTATGAAAAACTATCAAAAGAGTTTAGAATATGTAAATAAATCCCTAAGTATTTATCAAAAAGTTGAAGATGAACAAGGGCCAAGTAATGGGGTTACGCTATGTTTAAAAGAAAAAGGGAATATTTATTACGAAATGGGTAATCTAGATAAAGCGGTTGAATATAGCATAAGAGTATTGGAAATAAACAAAGGAACAGGAAATATGCTTGGCATTTCACATTCCTTAACTTCACTTGGCAAAATCTATTTTGAACATAGAGATTTTAATAAAGCATACGATTATCTTTCGCGAGCTAATGCCATAAACGATTCCTTAAATAATGACATTAGAAAGGCTTCAATTTTAAGATATTTAGGCAAAATTTATCTTAGTCGTGGAGAAACATCAAAAGCACGAGAATACTTAATTCAAGGTCTTGAATTTGCCGAAAAACAAAACTTAAAAGAAGAAATTAAAGAGAGCTATTTCGCTTTGTCAGAATTGTATCAAAAAACGAATAATCCTCAAAAGGCATTAGATTATTTCAAAATGTACACTGTCTTAAAAGAAGAATTGGATATACAAAAAATAAATGAGCTTGAGCTTCAATTCGAGTTTGGGAAAAAGCAACGATTACTTGAGTTTGAGCAAAAACAAAAAGAAGCAGAACAAATGGCCAAACTTCAGAAACAAAAGATTTTTACTTGGCTCTTTGTTGCAGGATTTTTATTTATGATTATTCTGGCTTATGTTATTTTCATGAGCTATCAGCGTAAAAAGAAAACAAATATTATTCTTACTAAACACCGCGATAAAATTGCTCGTCAAAATACAATAATTACAGACAGCATTGAATATGCAAAAAGAATACAATCAGCATTATTCCCTCAAGAGAAGTTTTTAAAAAATGTTCTGTCTGAATATTTTATTTATATGAAACCAAAAAACATTGTTAGCGGAGATTTTTATTGGGTTTCCGAAAAAGATGACAAAGTAATTATTACAGTTTCAGATTGTACCGGTCATGGGGTTCCGGGTGCATTTATGAGCATGCTTGGAATTGCGTTTTTAAATGAGATAGTAAATAAAAGCAAGAATATTCAAGCAAATGAAATTTTAGAACAATTACGTGATAATATAATTGATTCTTTGCATCAAGAATATGGAGTAAGGGGATCAAAAGATGGTATGGATATGGCCTTGTGCGTAATTGATAAAAAGACTTTAAAAATGCAATACTCCGGAGCTTATAATTCTGTATTTGTAATACGACAGAGTGAGATACACGAAATTAAAGCCGATAAAATGCCAATAGGAATTCATGCGGTTAAGGTAAATAAGGGATTTGTAAATCAGGAGTTTGATCTTGAAAAAAACGATGTGCTTTATTTATTTTCAGATGGTTATGTTGATCAATTTGGAGGTGCAAAAGGCTCAAAGTTTAAACAAAGATCGTTTAAAGAACTACTAGTGAAAATTTCGGAAAAATCTATGGATGATCAGAAAAAGGAGATTAAGTCAAACATGAATCAATGGCAAGGGGATTATTCGCAGCTGGATGACATGATGATAATGGGAGTTAGAATTTAGATAAAAAAACCGAAACTTTTAGTTTCGGGTTTTTTGTTTATCATTAAAAGATTTAATGGTTGACTTCCTCAACAGCCTCAGAAACATTAATAGCAAAATCAGCTAATTTTTCGCACTCACAATAAAGATCATTATAAATTATGCCCGTTTGATAGTCATATTCTTTTTTCTCAATACTTTTTAAATGATCCTTTTTTAGTTTAGTTCTAAATCTATTAATTTTTTCTTCTAGTTCTAGTGCGTATACAATATTTATATTATCATATCCATGATCAAGATTCTTCTGCATCTCGGTTATAGCTTTTTGAGCCAGCTCCATGATCTGGATAATATTTTCATTTAATGAAGTATTAAATGCAACTTTTTTATCTCTTTTGCGGACCAAAGTTCGTGCAAGATTATTACAACTATCTCCAACGCTTTCCAGATCCGTTACAACATTAAGCATAGCTTTTATTCGTTTAGATCCTAAAATACTTAGATCGCCTTCCGTAACCTTAGTCAAATAATTAGCAATTTCTTCTTCCATCCTATCGCATATGCCTTCGTATTTTTCTACTTTCTCATTTAATTTGTAGAACTTTTTCTCATTGGTTTCTGTTAACATTTCTCCGACATAGCCATACATCTTTTCAATACGGCTAGCAAAAACCATAATCTCTCTCTTAGCTTGATGAATAGAAAGTTCAGCAGTTGATAACAGGCCTGTATTAATAAATTGCAAGCGAAACTCTTCATTGTCTTCTCTCATAGGAACCATTTTTGTAACAATAAGCTGTATGAATTTAGTAAACCATATAAATATTAAAACATTGGCGACATTAAATGTTGTATGAAAAATAGCTAATGCCACAGGAATTGCATGCGCCGATTCATATGGTGACGTAACGCCTATTTTTATAACAAACCAGTTTATTGCTGATAAAAAATGTGAAAAAATTAACGTAACCCAGATTACACCAAGGATATTAAAAATTAAATGTGCCCTTGCAGCTCTTTTCGCTGAAACATTAGCTACTGCAGCAGCTATATTTGCAGTAACTGCGGTTCCGATATTTTCACCCAAAACCATTGCTGCTGCAATATCAAACGGAATCCAACCATTATTACACATTACAAGAGTTAAAGCCATTGTAGCACTCGATGATTGAATAATAATAGTTAAAAAGGTGCCAATTGCTAAAAATAATAAATGTGAAATAATTCTATTTGAAGTATATTCAGATAAAAACGCTAATATTTCCGGGTTTTGTTTGATATCAGGAACCGAGTCTTTTAAATAAGTTAGTCCTAAAAAGATCATGGCAAATCCAATCATAAACTCACCCCAGGATTTCTTTTTACTTGCTTTTGAGAATAATAACGGGAACCCCAATCCAATTAAAGGCAGCGAAATTACACTAATATTTACTTTAAACCCGAGCAAGGAAATTAGCCAGGCAGTAACCGTTGTGCCAATATTCGCACCCATAATTACACCTATCGAACCTGTTAATGAAAGTAAACCGGCATTAACAAAACTAACCATCATAACGGTTGTAGCCGAAGATGATTGAATAATTGCTGTTATCATCAATCCTGTAAAAATACCTTTTATTGGATTTGAAGTCATTCGTGCAAGAATATTCCTCATTCTATCGCCTGCAACTTTTTGCAAAGCTTCACTCATTAATTTCATTCCATACAGGAAAAATCCTAACGAGCCCAAAAGAGTTAAGAAATCAAGAAAACCGTAGTCCATTTATTTGAGTTTAAAATTAGTAGTGCAAATCTATAAAAAAGAAAAATTAATTATAATATTAATTATATTTTATTAAACATAAACTAATAAACTAGAGCTTATTTATTTGACAAATTAAGATATAATCATAATTTTGATGGATATTAAAAATGATTTTATGTACAGTATATCAAAACTTCAGGAAAAAGTAAATGATTTTATTTCAAAAGATAATATTGGCCGAGAGCCATTTTCCTTATACGATCCGATAAATTATACATTGAAATCAGGAGGGAAAAGAATCAGACCAGTATTGGTTTTAATGGCATGCAACTTATTTTCCGATGATATCGAGAATGCAATAAAACCAGCAATTGGCTTAGAAATATTTCATAATTTCACTTTGTTACATGATGATATTATGGATCACGCCGAAATAAGAAGAGGCAACCCAACTGTTCATAAAAAATGGAATGAAAACACTGCTATTCTTTCAGGCGACGCAATGTTTATAAAAGCATATGAATATTTTCTAGATTGCGAATCACCAAATTTCAAAGAAATACTTAAGGTTTTTAATATTACAGCTCTTGAGGTGTGTGAAGGCCAACAATACGACATGGAATTTGAAGAAAGAGACAATGTAACAGAGCAAGAATACCTTCGAATGATTGAGTTAAAAACTTCAGTTCTTTTAGCTGCAGCATTAAAAATTGGCGCCTTAATAGGCGGAGCAAATGTAAAAGATGCTAATTTGCTTTATGAATTTGGAAGAAATATTGGTCTGGCATTTCAACTCCAGGACGATTTCTTAGATGTTTATGGTGATACAGAAGTGTTTGGCAAACAAATAGGAGGAGACATAGCAGCCAATAAAAAAACATTCATGCTTATAAAAGCACAAGAATTAGCACAAGGCAACAATAAAACCCAACTAAATGATTTGTTAAGGTCTAAAGACATTAGCCGAGAAAAAAAGGTGAAGGCAGTTACAGAAGTATATAATAGTTTGCAAATAAAAGAAATTGTTCAGAAAAAAATACAAGAATTAAATAAGAAAGCCTTGGATTATTTAAATAAAGTTTCTGTTTTAGAAGATAAAAAAAGCGAACTTAAAAAGCTCGCAAGTAAGCTAATAACCAGGGATAATTAAAAATTGTATATTAATCCTGGCGTAAATGCTAATTGATTTGCTGTTGCAATTAAGTACTTCACTTCTGCAAAGAGCTTTGTTCTGTTGCCTACCGCAAATATCATTCCTGCTCCGACATTTGCTCCCGGAGCAAACTTAAACTCATTAATATCTAGCGTATCATATACACCCACAAGACTGTTTTTTATTTTCCAGGCACCAAAATGAACTCCAGCTAATAGGTATGTCTGGTAAGTGTTTCGTGTTTTGGGATTTAAAACATAGTGTGCATTTATATTTAAAACAAAAACAGTAACTTTTGATTCTCCACCCTCTAGAAATACTTCTTTATTTGGTAAATAGAATTTTAAATCAGGGACAATTTTAAGTTTCTTATTGTAGTTATAACTTAATCTTAAATCAAATCCAATAGAATTGTTATAGTATGGCAAACCAGCATAATTATATTCGCCTCCTGCAGCTAATACTACTCCGCCTCCAACATAATCGAATTGTGCTTTTGTAGTGTGATTTACAGTACTTAATGTTATAAGGATTATAATAACTAAAAGTTTTTTCATTGTGTGTGTTTCAAAAATTAATCAATATTCCTAAATCAACTAAACAAATAAAAAGGGATATTCGTATTTGAATATCCCCGGCAAATTTCAATAAAAATTATAATATAAAAAACTATAATTCAAATAAAACTCCAAAGCTAATTTCTGCTTGATTGAAATTACTTACAATGTATTTGAATTCACTAAATGTTTTAATATTATCTTTTAAATTATAAATGGCTCCTGCCCCAATGTTTAATCCAGGCTTTGTATCCGAAGATTTAACAGTAGTTGCAAAAGCAGTAGTTTCTGTGCTATAATGAGCTATGTTTAGGCCTCCAAGGGCATAAAAATTAAAATCCGACACTTCATAAAATTCATAATGCCCATCAATATCAATTGCCCATCTGTTATAATTTATCAAGGGTGTTGAAGATGGAATAAAGATTGTGAAAGCAGCAGAACCGCTCAAGTTTTCCAATAAAAAGTCCATTCCATAGGTAGCATTTACTTTCAATCCAATATTTGGGCGATCTGTACCTATTACAAGGCCTCCACCAATGTTAAATGGTTGAGCACTTGCGTTAATACTAAATAATCCACTTAGTAAAATAACTGTTAATAATAATTTTAATTTATTCATTTCAATTTAATTTTATGTTTATAACGATTAATTTTTTCTGATATTACAAATTCTGTGCAATTTTTAATTCTACCACGAATTTATTAAAAAAATCGCATCGATTTATACAAAAAGAGATTTAATCGTATAAAAATTGTAAATTTGTGGAAAAGCCTATTGTTTATCCAAAAAACAGTGAATATGTCAAAAAAATCAGGAAAAATTATTCAGATAATCGGCCCGGTAGTTGATGTAAGTTTTGAATTAACGGGCTCTGAGCTTCCCAATATACACGACTCTTTAGAAATTAAGAAGGATGACAACTCGACACTTATAATTGAGTGCCAGCAGCACATTGGCGAGAATACTGTGCGCTGTGTTGCAATGGACTCGACAGATGGTTTACGCCGAGGAATGGACGTTTTTATTACTGGAACACCTATAACTGTTCCAGTTGGCGAACAAGTTCGTGGACGATTAATAAATGTTATTGGTGAGCCAATAGATGGAATTGGCGATCTTGATAAAAAAGGAGGTTATGCTATTCACAATAAACCACCTAAATACGTTGATTTAACAACCGAAAAGGAAGTGTTATTTACAGGAATTAAAGTTATTGATTTAATTGAGCCATATTCAAAAGGAGGGAAAACAGGATTGTTTGGAGGTGCTGGTGTTGGTAAAACAGTTTTAATCATGGAGATGATTAATAACATTGCCAAGGCCTATTCAGGCACAACAGTTTTTGCCGGTGTAGGAGAACGAACTCGCGAGGGAAATGATTTATTGCGTGAAATGATTGAGTCCGGCGTAATAAAGTATGGCGAAGAGTTTAATAAGAGCATGGAAGATGGTGGTTGGGACTTGTCAAAAATTGATCATGAAGAATTAAAAAATTCGCAAGCAAGTCTTGTTTTTGGGCAAATGAACGAACCGCCTGGAGCAAGAGCAACTGTTGCCTTAACGGGATTAACATTAGCAGAGTCCTTCCGCGATGGTGACAAATCGTCTGGAAAAGGAAATGACATACTATTTTTTATTGATAACATTTTTCGGTTTACTCAAGCAGGATCAGAAGTGTCTGCATTATTGGGACGAATGCCTTCGGCGGTTGGTTATCAACCAACTTTAGCCACAGAAATGGGAATGATGCAAGAGCGGATTACTTCAACAAAGCACGGATCAATTACGTCTGTTCAAGCCGTTTATGTTCCGGCCGACGACTTAACCGACCCCGCACCTGCAACCACATTCTCACATTTAGATGCAACAACAGTTTTAAGTCGAAAGATTTCAGAACTTGGTATTTATCCGGCTGTTGATCCTCTTGATTCTACCTCAAGAATACTTACACCTGAAGTTGTTGGCAAAGAACATTATGAAACAGCTCAGAATGTAAAAGAAATATTACAACGATTAAAAGAATTACAGGATATTATTGCAATTTTGGGTATGGATGAGCTTTCGGAAGAAGATAAATTAGCTGTGCACAGGGCAAGAAGAATTCAGCGATTTTTATCACAGCCTTTCCATGTAGCCGAGGCTTTTACAGGCTTAAAAGGAGAACTGGTAAGCATTGAAGATACAATCAAGGGATTTAATATGATTTTAAATGGGGAGGTAGATCAATATCCAGAAGCTGCTTTTCAGTTGGTAGGAACCATTGAACAAGCAATTGAAAAAGGAGAAAAAATGCTTGCCGAATCAAAGAAAAAGAAATAACTTACATTTTAATTGATATTTCAGCAAATGCATTTAGAAATAATCACACCTGACAAGAAAGTTTTTTCAGGGGAAATTGATTCAGTTCAAGTTCCTGGGAGCAAAGGCTCTTTTGCTGTATTAAAATATCATGCACCTATAATATCGACATTGGAAAAGGGCAGGGTAAAGATTGTGGAAAGAGGTGCTGAAACATTTTTTGAAATTAATGGTGGCGCAATAGAAGTTAAAGATAATAACATAATAATTCTTGCAGAGTCAGTAATAATATAGTTTTATAGTATGCGAATTATTTTTTCATTTGTTTTTATTTTTTTATTTTTAGTTCTTGAGGCACAGGAAAAGGTGACCTTTTTAGCTGAAGATGGTTTAAAAATAACTGCAGATTTATACGAAACAAATCCATCAAATCCATATATTTTACTTTTTCATCAAGCAGGGAATAGCAGAGGTGAATACCGACTAACGGCAAATAAAATTTTAAAGTTTGGATATAACTGTTTAGCTGTTGATTTGCGTTCTGGTGGCGAAGTAAATTATATTCAAAATCACACAGCATTATTGGCTGTTCAACAAGATTATCCAGTCGATTATTTAAGTTCACAAAAAGACATTGAAGCTGCAATAAACTGGGTCAAAGAACGTAGTAAAAAACAGATTGTTTTGTTCGGAAGTTCTTTTTCGGCTTCAGTTTGTTTGATAGTTGCAAAAAATAACCCTGATATAAAAGCTGTCATTGCTTTTAGTCCGGGAGAATATTTTACGCCGGAACGCACAATTCAATCGGAAATAAAAGATTTTGACAAGCCGGTTTTTGCAGCATCATCACAACGAGAAAACTCTTACGTTGACCAATTATTAAGCGAAGTTCCTTCAGAAAACAAAATCATTTTTGCACCAAAAACGGGTGGAGAGCATGGTTCGAAATCATTATGGGAAAGTAACCCCAATAGTCAGGAATATTGGCTGGCCTTAACCATGTTCTTCAGTAAAATTAAATAAACTAATATCAACATTCATTTTCTTAGTTAATACTTCTTGTATTTAATTTATATTTAAGTAGATGAAAAAGTTAATTGTTTAGTAGTAAAAATGTTTATTTGTATAAAAAATAAAAACGCTTTATCTTGATACTTGTGTCTTGATACTTTTTACTTCAATTATGAATAAGATAAAATTTTTAATAATCCGTTTTAGTTCAATTGGCGATATTGTTCTTACCACTCCTGTTGTTCGAAATTTAAAACAGCAAGTAGAAAACGTTGAAGTACATTATTTAACAAAGCCACAATTCAAATCTATTTTAGAAGGCAACCCTAATGTTGATAAAGTACATATTTTAAAAAAATCGTTAAAAGAAACTGTAAACGAACTTAAATATGAGCATTTCGATTATATAATTGATTTGCATAGTAATATTAGAACAGCACGATTTAAAAATCGACTTAAAACAATTTCTTTTTCGTTTGATAAGCTGAATAAAGAAAAGTGGATGCTTGTTAATTTTAAAAAGAATCGCTTGCCCAATATTCATATTGTTGATCGATATATTGACACTTTAAAAGTTTTTGATGTTAAGAATGATCAAAAAGGACTTGATTATTTTATTCCGGAAAAAGATAAAGTGGATTTAAAGTCAATATCGGAAGATTTATTAACTGGTTATGTCGGCCTTGTTGTTGGAGCATATCATAATACCAAAAAACTTACTAAAGAAAAAATTATTACGATCTGCAAACAACTAAACAAGCCTATTGTATTGTTGGGTGGCCCCGATAATAAAGAAGAGGGCGAGGAAATTAAAAATGCAGTAGGCAATAATATTTATAATACTTGTGGAGCATTTAATATAAACCAATCAGCTTCGTTGGTGCAACAGTCTAGTGTTATTCTTACTCCCGACACAGGATTAATGCATATTGCAAGTGCGTTTAAAAAGAAGATTATTTCGGTTTGGGGAAACACTGTTCCCGAATTTGGCATGTATCCTTATATGCCTCATCCCGATTCGGAGATAAATGAAATAAAGGATTTAAAATGTCGTCCATGCTCAAAGATAGGATTTTCCCAATGTCCTAAAAAGCATTTTAAATGTATTAATGATTTGGACGAAAATTATATTGTAAATAAAATTAATCAATTGTATTGATTTAAGTGGCTATGATATAAATAAATGTGGTTAAGGTTTTATTTTTTTATAATTCTGATTTAATTTATTGTGCTATGTAGTGTGGTTTTAGTGTTTTAGAGTTTTGTTGCAATTGATTTCTCGCCACTAAGTCACTAAAACACAAAATATCACTAAAATAATTATCTACACAATTTTATATCAGAGCCATTTTAGTTTATCAATCTTTTGAAAAAAGGAAATAAATATTGATTAACGAATAATGATTCGATGCTGTTTAGTTAAGTTTTATTACTTAATAATTTAGATTCCTGCATTCGCAGGAATGATAGTAGGGCAGGAAAACAAATCCTTTGTCATTCCGCACTCCTGCCTGCTGGCAGGCAGGTGATGCGGAATCTTATTAACTAAACGACATAAACGAATGATTTAAGAATTCGAAAAAATAAAAAGGAAACCTTGACGATAAAACGCTTAAAAAATATTATCAGCCGAAAAGACAGGAATAATGGAAAAGAACAATAAAAGAACAATCAATGCATGGGCATCGTACGATTGGTCAAACTCTGTATATAATCTTATAATCACCACAGCAATTTTCCCAATTTATTATAGTGCTGCTACTAAAGATGCTTTTGGCGGAGAAATAGTTCAATTTTTTGGACTAACCGTAAAAAACACTGTGCTATATACTTATGCAATATCTTTTTCATTCTTAATAATTGTTTTTTTATCTCCTGTGCTTTCCGGTATTGCCGATTATGCAGGTATAAAAAAACGTTTTATGAAAGGCTTCACGTACATTGGAGCAACGGCCTGTATTGGTTTATACTTTTTTACTGGCGAAAACATTGAGTACGGAATTGCATGTTCTGTAATTGCAAGTATTGGCTTTGCGGGTTCGCTTGTATTTTACAATGCGTTTTTACCAGAAGTTGCTACAACCGACAGGATGGATCATGTAAGTGCCAAAGGATTTGCAATGGGATATATTGGCAGCGTAATTCTCTTGATTGTTAATTTAGCAATTATTCTTAATCCCGAATTATTCGGATTTACAGGAAAAACAAACGCAACTAAATTTGGATTTTTATTAGTTGGCTTATGGTGGCTTGGATTTTCACAAATTGCATTTTATTATTTAAAAGATCTACCAACAGGTAATCGAATCACTTCAAAAGTCTTGAATAAAGGGATTATAGAATTAAAGAAAGTATTCTTTACTTTAAGTCAAAAGCTAGTGATGAAAAGGTTTTTATTAGCATTTTTTATATTTAGCATGGGAGTTCATACTGTTATGCTTTTAGCTCCATTGTTTGCTGAATCGGAAATTGGGTTTGGTGCAAGTGAAATGATTTTGTTAGTTATTATTCTTCAAATTTTGGCTGTCGCAGGTGCATATTTCTTTGCGTTTTTATCAAGAATAAAAGGCAATAAATTCGCTATTGGCAGCATTCTTGTGATTTGGGCTGTTATTTGTATTATCAGTTATGTGTTACACGAGAAAATTAGTTTTTACATTATGGGAGGGATTATAGGAATTGTTATGGGAGCAATTCAATCACTTTCGAGATCAACATATTCTAAATTAATTCCTACAAATACTTTAGATACAGCATCATTTTTTAGTTTTTATGATATAACCGAAAAGTTGGCCATAGTAATTGGAACTTTTGCTTATGCTTATATCGAACAAGTAACAGGGAATATGAGATATAGCATGGTTTCTATGGCAATATTTTTTATCGTTGGGTTTATAATTTTACAAACTGTGAATTTTGCAAAAAGGTCTATAAATTGAGATATAATTACAATAACAATTTAGAATTAAGGATAAATTTAAACACTTAACAGATTGTTTAAAAACTTTATTATTAAATCAAGTCTTTTAACGCAGCTTTAGCATTCGGATACAAAAAATTATAACCTACAAGCTTAATCTTTTCATTTGAAACTCTATTTCCTTTTAAAAGAAGATCTGCCATTTTACCAAAGATAAGCCTTACAATAAAACTTGGAATTCGTGGAAACCAAAAGGGCTTTTTGAGTTGTTGAGCAATTTTTTTAGAAAACTCATAATTGTTAATGTGTTCTTTTGCAATTGCATTGTAAGCTCCAGATATTTTGTTGTCTTCAATAGCTTTGATATAAATACCACATAAGTCGTCGATATGAATCCAAGGCATATACTGGGTTCCTTTTCCTATTGAAGAACCAAAACCCATTTTAAAAGGCATTATCATTTTGGACAAAGCGCCACCCGTTTTAGACAATACCAAGCCGGTTCTAATTTTTACTGTGCGAATTCCTATGTTTTGGAATTTATCGGCAACTTTCTCCCATTTATTGCAGGTTTGTCCTAAAAAATCTTTTGCAGGACTTTCAAATTCTTTATGGATTTTGTCAGAAGCTTCAAGTCCATAATATCCAATTGCAGATGCGGAAATAAAGGCTTTTATCTGATTATTTTTCCTTAAATTTCTATAGATTAATTCAGCAGAATTAACTCTTGAATCAAGAATTTCTTTTTTTCTTTTACGAGTCCATCTTTTTTCTCCAATATTTGCACCTGCAAGATGGATTATATAGTCAACATTATTTATAAGATCTTTATCAATCTCATTTTTATCTACATTCCAATAAAAGGATAGATTTTCAGATATTTTAATATTAGCTCTACTAAGAACAGAAATTTCATATTCCTTTTTATGTAATTTTTTTTTAAGATGAGTTCCTATTAGTCCGGTTCCGCCTGTTATTAAGACTTTTGCCATTATGCGGGATATTAGTTGCAGTCTTGATTTACCAAGATCATTTTATTAACATCAAAACTTTGAGATTTAGCAATATTTATAAGATTAGAATAAACAACATCCTCTAATTTTTTTGTTCTTGAGAGCACCCATAAATATTTTCTGGAAGGATCACCAACCAATGCATACTTATATTCTTTGTCTAAAGCAATTATGTAATATTTGCCTGAAAAAGGACGAAAAAAACTTACTTTTAATCTTCCAGGGCATTTTGAATCTGGAATCCAGGCAATGCCTTTGGCTGTTTTGAACTCTTCTTTATTTTTAACAGAAAATCCTTTATTTAGCACATCTATTTTACCATTTTCATTTAATGAATAAGTTGCAGTTACACACTCTAAACCCTTTTCGAATCGATTTGGTAATCGTGCTATTTCATACCATTCACCTAGATAATTATTAATATTAACTTCTTTAACAGTTGGAAGTTCTTGTTTGTTTTTACAGGAGAATAAAGTTATCATTGTCAAAAGTATTAGTAAGCATTTTGTATTCTTCATGCGGATTTATTTAAGTTTTACGCTAAATCTTTAAACAAAACAAAGCTTGTAATGTTCATTTGAATGCAAATTGCAGAATTCCAAAAACAATTTAAGTCATTTAAATTTTAGTGTAGGATTTGTTAATTTTTAGACAGGTTATTTTTAAGATCCCGAGCAACAAACTAAATTCTGATATACAAGTAATATAAAAAATCGTGCCATGACTTTAAGTCGTGGCACGATTTTTAAAATATGAAATAGAGATAAAACTTAATGATTACAAGTATGACCATGACCATGATCATGTCCATGTTGATGATGATTTTCATGTTCAGAACAACTTTGACCACTATCAGAAATATTTCCGGTAATATATTGTTCAACTACATTTTTCGCATCTCCTGAACACCCTCGAACAACTTCAATTCCTGCGCTATTTAAAACATTTATTGCACCAGCACCAATTCCTCCAGTTAACATTATGGAAACACCAATATTAGCTAAGTCTGACGCGATATTTGATTTACAACCACAGCCTTGTTTCGAGCTTAAAACTTTAAAATCTGAAATTTCGTTTTCATCTGAGACTGTGTAAATTCCATAATATTCGCAATGTCCAAAATGGTCGTCAATTTTTTTGTTTTCCGTAATAGGTATTGCTATTTTTTCATTTTTTCATTTATAAGTGTACATATTGATATTATAATTTCATCTTTTCTATATTCCTTAAACAACAACAAGATGCTTTAAATTGTTTTGCTCTTACTAAAGCTTTTCACAATTCAAGACTCCTTTCTTTTTAAGTTCAAATTCAAGAGCTTATTTATGATTTAGTTTTGGTGTAAGTTGGATTAAATTTATTGTTATCGTTATCTTGACTATTATCATATATTGTTTGACTGTCAAGGCCTTTAACTAATTTATTACAATTTTTGCATCTGTGCCATCTGCGTCTAATTCATAATTTCCGCCTTCAATTTTTATTGTTTTTCCTTCTATTAGCGCTTCTGAGATTTTATTTATTGATTTATTATAAACACGCGTTAAGGTAGGGCGAGAAACATTCATTAGTTCGGCTGCTTCTATTTGAGAAAGATGTTCATAGCTTACCAATCTAATGCTTTCGTATTCTTCAAATGTTAAAAAAACTGCTTCTGTTATGCAAGAATGCATGCCATAAGGTTTAAATCCTTTCATTAAAGGAGTAAAACAAATTTTTCTGCATTTTATTGGTCTTGCCATGTTTTAATCTTCTTGTAAGATCTGCAATTAAATAGCGTGCAAGTATAATGAACCTACGTTCATAATGCAATGTTTTATAATATATTTTGAAAATGAATATTGAGAAGTGAACGTTGTATTTATTTCTGGTGTTGCTGACCTAAACAAAACAGTTATTTTATAGATTTGTTCCTTATTAGGGTTTTTAATAATTGTAGATCTAAAAACTATATCTAAATCGCAAAAATACCATTGTCATTTTATCGGATTGTCCTCCAAATTCTCCTTCAAAATACTGACTGTATAATGAAAACTCAAAATTATTGCTAATAGAGTAGTTTATTGAAGGCATTATAAAATATCCATTTCCAAGAGAGGGTAAATACATTACCGCGATACTACCTGTAAGGAGTGGATGAAATGGATACGAGATCTGTCCAAACCAGGAAAACTT
>JAQIBH010000180.1 GCA_027859205.1 Bacteroidales bacterium
GTTTAATTTGTCATTAAATTACGAAAAGTTAAACTATTAACTGAAACCGCCACGTGCGAGAGCATGCGTGGTGGTGTGAGGGGACGAGGGAGTAATCCCTCTACCTACTCGATTTAAAAAAACTTTTCTATTATAGTTGTACTAACTTAAACTAGTTGGCGGATTTTATTAATTAAGCTCAAAATTGCTTCTGAATTAGTAATTATTTCGTCTTTCTGATTATTAACTTCCTCCGTTTTATCATTTAGCTCTTCATGTAAAAAATGGTGACAATTTTCATTTTTATTTAGTTTATTAAAAATAGCAGTTGCCATAATTTCGCAAGAATCATATCCACAACTTGAACAATTCTTATGATCACTTTCTTTGTGCTTATTCATTGAGAAATAAATCTCCTGAAGTTGATTTTCTGTTGGAATTTTAATGATTTTCGTATTTGATGATAAATCTTCATATTTTCTGTCGTATAATCCTTTTTCCCAATATTTATTAATTAATTGTTCGTACTGAACAATAGCTACATCGTTGTTTTTAACAGTTTTATGTTTATTTTGCGCCTCTACTTTTCGTTGATTTATATAATATTCAAGCTCATCTAGTGATTTGTCATGGTTATTTGTTCCTGTTCCACCATTGCAACCTAATTCGCAATTTAAGCAATCAACGAGTAATGGAGTCATTCCTTTTTCTAACTGAATATTAAGTTCACCAAGATATTTATATATTGAATGTGGACCTTCAATTTTTCTGCTTTGATATCTTATGCCAGGCACCATTCGTTCAGCAGTTTCTATAAGCCCTCCCGGACTTGAAAAAAGAACAGCTCGTTCAGCAGGATCGTTATCAAAATCGAATTCAGGAAAACTTTCTAAATGGATATTATTCTCATTAAAATGGTTTTGAATTTTAGATATAGTAACATTAAAATCTCCAATACCTGTTTCTTCAAACTCAATTTTTTTTGCAACACAAGGTGAAACCACCAATATTTTATGATTTTTATAAGCAGGATAAAAATGTTTTATCATTTTCATTATATGTACCATTGGGCTATCTGCTGGCGCTAAATAAGGGATTAATTCAGGTTTATAAATTTGGATGTAACGAACAAGTGCCGGGCAAGGTTGCGCTATGACAAGCTTGGGATTGTTTTGCTGAATATGTTCTACGTAGGATTTAACGGTAAGTTCAGCTCCAAAACTAACATCAAATATTGCTTCAACTCCTTTAGATTTAAGCCAACCATTTAGATTTAAATGCTGATTAGGGAAATTTGATGCAACCGCAGGGGCAACAATTGCTATTACTTTTTCCTTTTGTTCCAGTGCAATCATTGCTGAATCAAAATCATCAATCGGAATTCTAGCATCATGTGAACAAGCCTTGATACATTCTCCACAACCAATGCATAATTCAGTTAAAACTTCTATCACATCATTTATTCCATTGTTAGCGAATTTTGTAGAGCATGCTGCAATGCACTGATGACAGTTAACACATTTGTCTTCATCAATTGTAAAAAAGATATTTTCTCTCATTCTAAATATAGGATTATTATAGTATTCTTATTCTCATTTTTGATTTTTGTACTTATCAATTGTTTTCTTTAGTTTATCTTCATGCACTTTCATTTCTTCAATAATATTTTTTAAATGATTTTCTTTTCTGCGCATTTCTTCCTGAGTAGCTTGTAGTTCTTCCATATTCTGACGCATTTCTTCTTCTTGAGCGGTCATTTCTTCTGCTTGCTGTTGAGAGCGTTCTAATAATTCAGATGTTCTTATATTTATTTTAACCGAAGATAAAGTAGATGCAATACTTTCAGCTAATTTTTCAACAAATTCTATTTCAAAATCTTTGAATACTTTGAAAGAAGCTATTTCTAAAACACCAAGTACATTTTGTTCAACTTTTAAAGGTACAATTAGCAAACAATTTGGATTTGCTCCACCAAGACCTGATGTAATCTCTAAATAATCTTGTGGGATTGCTGTCATAAATATTGTTTTCTTTTCAATTGCACAATTTCCAACCAAACCTTCACCCAATTCAATATGTTTTTTCATGAATTTTCGTCGATCATAAGCATATGCAGAAAGAAGACTTAAAATGACATTTTCTTTATCATCATCATTTAATATAAAAACACCACCTTGATTTGCTTCTAAATAACCGATAAGGTTTATAATAATTTCTGTTGCAAGATTTTCAAGGTTGTCATTATTCTGACGTAAAATATCCGCAAATTTAGCTAGTCCTTCATTATTCCATCTTCGTTTTTCATCTTCAACAGTTCGTTTTTCATCATCTTCATCAGCCTTAACAAGACTTTTTCTCATTTCAATTAATGATTTCCCCAAAATATCATCATCACTTAATAAATCGAAATCATGGCTTAATTCTCCTTGTCCAATATTATTTGCAAAATCAACCTTCTTATTTAAACCTTCGATTGAGCTATTAAGAGCTTCGGACATTTCTTCAATTTCATCACCGGTCTTAATTTGTATTCGCATTTTATCATCGAGATGGCCTATAGAAAGCTGATTAAGCAATTTTGTTATTTTAGTAATTGGGTTTGCAATATTACGCCCAATAATGGCAATAACTAATACCAAAAGTAATATTCCAAGAATACCAACAATAACCGATATCTTAAAATTACGATTTGCTTCTGCCATAATTGTATTGATAGGAACAGAAATAGCTATAGACCATGGAGTATTTGTATCTTTTATAATTATAGGCGCATATGAATAATAAAGTTTTACTCCTTCAATATTTTTACTAGAATAACTGAAAGGCTCTCCTGCCTTAATCTTTTCTTGAATGTTGAATGTTTTAAAATCTTCTGGGAATACTTCTTCTATTTTTTGATTTAATATTTCCTGATTAGGATGTCCTGCAATTAGCCCTCCATTTGAAATCATATAGGCATAACTGCCCTCGAAAGGATTTATTTGTTTAACTATTTGCTGAAAATTATCTAAAGTAATATCGATAGCAACAATCCCAATATATTTGCCATCTTTTAGGATAGGTGAATTTAATGATGTCATAAGACTTCTTTTATTTTCACCCATTGCATAGTTATCGAGATATGGTTCCCAAATAGATGGGATTCTCCTTTTTTTGATGATCTTATCATATATTTGTGATTCTACTTCCATGCTTCTGTAGCTGGAATCGGAAAAAATATTACCATTAGCATCCTTAGAAACAACCATAGAATATCTTCCGAACGTTTTTGTCCAATTAGGATCTATTGCACTTAATTCCCAACTATCCCACAATGCATAAAAATGAGGATTTTTTTTAAAGACTTCTAAATACATATCCTTAAATAGTGTTTTCCATTGTGCTTTTGGTATTGTATCATAAACAAGATAGGAGTATGATAATGTTTTAACAATGCTCATGTCTGAGTTTAGTTGATTGGAAATATCTAAAGCATAATTTTGTACTATTTCATTAGTAACAAGAGCGGCATTTTTAAATGCTTCTTTTCTGTCGCTAATACTAATGTATCCAATAGCGACTATATATATAATTATTGAAGCAGAAATAATAAACAACTGTATTTTTTGCTGTATTTTGAGTTTAAATTTCATTGTTTTTATGTTCGATTAAGGATCTATTTATGATTCTGAAAGTCAGTAATATTATTAGATATTTTTAATACTTTGTGTACTTCTCCATCAATACTTTTCATTGGAGTATAAGTTTCGGAAAACAAATACTCTTCACCTTTTATGGTAAAAGTAGTAGTTTCATTAATTACTTTTCCTGAGCGTAAATTAGCCCAGAATTTTTCGTAATCAGATTTTTGTTTCTCAGTAAACACGATATTTTCTGAATGGTGTGTTCCTATTAATTCATCTTTTGATAATCCAATTAATAAAATATAATTATCATTTATTTTCTGAATATACCCATCTAAGTCATATTCTATTACGTAACTGGAAGTATTAAGAGCTTCAACAAAACCTTCCATTTCAAAACCCTTTCGGGTTGATTCTTCCTGAGTAGCTTGTAGTTCTTCCATATTCTGACGCATTTCTTCTTCCTGAGCGGCCATTTCTTCTGCTTGCTGTTGAGAGCGTTCTAATAACTCAGATGTTCTTATATTTATTTTAACCGAAGATAAAGTAGATGCTATACTTTCAGCTAATTTTTCAACAAATTCTATTTCAAAATCTTTGAATACTTTGAAAGAAGCTATTTCTAAAACACCAAGCACATTTTGTTCAACTTTTAGAGGTACAATTAACAAGCTATTTGGATTTGCTCCACCAAGACCTGATGTTATCTCTAAATAATCTTGTGGAATTGCTGTCATGAATATTGTTTTCTTTTCAATTGCACAATTTCCGACTAAACCTTCACCTAATTCAATATGTTTTTTCATGAATTTTCTTCGATCATAAGCATATGCAGAAAGAAGACTTAAAATGACATTTTCTTTATCATCATCATTTAATATAAAAACACCACCTTGGTTTGCTTCTAAATAAGCGATAAGGTTTATCATGATTTCTGTTGCCAGATTTTCAAGGTTGTCATTATTCTGACGTAAAATGTCAGCAAATTTAGCTAAACCTTCATTTGTCCATCTTCGTTTTTCATCTTCAACAGTTCGTTTTTCATCATCTTCATCAGCTTTAACAAGACTTTTTCGCATTTCAATTAATGATTTTCCTAAAATATCATCATCACTTAATAAATCGAAATCCTGGCTTAATTCTCCTTGTCCAATATTATTTGCAAAATCAACCTTCTTATTTAAACCTTCGATTGAGCTATTAAGAGCTTCGGACATTTCTTCAATTTCATCACCGGTTTCAATTTTAATTCTCATTTTATCATCAATATGACCTTTAGCTAGTTGTTTTAGTAATAAGGTTATTTTAATTAAAGGGTTTGTAATATTTCGGCCAATAATTGCAATTACTAAAGCCATAAGTAGAATGCCAATTATACCAACGATAATTGAAATCTTGAAGTTTCTGTTGGCTTCCTGCATAATAATATTAACAGGAACGGAAATTGCAATGGACCATGGAGTATTTGTATTCATAACATAAATTGGGGCATAGGTAACATATATTTCCGTTCCGTCTTTATCTGTACTTACATAACTAAAACTTTTTCCTTCGCGAATATTCTGAGAAATTTTGTGATTTTTACTGTCTTCAGGAAAGATTTCTTCAATATTCCTGTTTAGCATTTCTTTATCCGGATGTCCAGTAATAAGCCCACCATTTGATGTTATAAAAGCATAACTGCCATCGAAGGGCTTTATTTTTTCAACAACTTCTTGTAATTGCAACAATGTTATATCGTATGCGATAACAGCAATGAATTTCCCATTTTCAACTATAGGAGAACTCAAACTGGTCATTAATAAAGATACTGTTTTGTCTCCTGTTAAAACATCAAAATATGGTTCATTTATACTAGGAACAAGAGTGGATTTCGTTTCTGCATATAGCTCAGAATCGCCATCTAAACTTCTGAGTTCAACATTATCTTTTATTATTCCGCCATCTCTCCAAAAAGAATGGCTAATTCTTCCATAGGGTTTATCCCAGTTCGGATCTATCATGCTTAATTCCCAACTATCCCATAGAGCATATATATTAGGATTGTTTTCAAAGATTTTATCATACATTTTATGAATTAACTGTTGCCATTCATCTTTTTCAAAATCTTTATAAATTTTAAAAGAATTACTAATAGCTATAACCGCAGAAAATTCAGTATCGAGTTTAGCTTTTACATCTTTTGCCGATTCTTGAACTTGTTTATTTGTAATTTCAATGGCATCATTATATGCCATTTTTTTAGCTTTAAAGCTTATATAACCAACGGCAGTAACATAAATTATTATTGATGCAGAAATAATAAACAATTGTATTTTTTGCTGAATTTTCAGTTTTAATTTCATAGCGTTTAATTGAAAGATTATATTCTTTAATTTAGCTTTTTATAATTTGTTATATTATTAGAGATTTTCAGAATTTTATATATTTCACCTTCAGCATTTCTTATGGGAGAATAAGTTTCTGAAAATACAAATTCATTACCCTTAATATTTATTGTTGTTGTTTCTTTCACAATCTCTCCATTTCTAAGTTTCCCCCAGAATTTATCGTATTTGATTTTTTGCTGTTCTGTAAAGACAATATTTCCAGAATGATGAGTTCCAATAACATCATCATTGCTTAGTCCGAGAAGTGCTAAATAGTTATCGTTTATTTTTTGGATAACTCCATCTATGTCATACTCAACAACATAGCTTGAAACATTAAGAGCGTCAACAAATCCTTCCATTTCGGCACCTTTGCGCGAAGACTCTTCTTGAGTAGCTTGTAATTCTTCCATATTCTGACGCATTTCTTCCTCTTGTGCAGTCATTTCTTCTGCTTGTTGTTGTGATCGTTCAAGAAGCTCTTTAGTTCTTATATTAATTTTTACAGAAGATAGTGTAGACGCAATACTTTCAGCTAGTTTTTCAACAAATTCGATTTCGTTTTTTTCAAATACATTGAATGAAGCAATTTCCAGAACACCTAAGATATCATTTTCAAGTTTAAGTGGAACAATTAGCAAACTCTTGGGACTTGCTCCTCCTAATCCCGAAGTTATTTCCATATAATTTTGGGGAACATCTGTCATAAAAATAGTCTTCTTTTCAATTGCACATGTGCCTATTAATCCTTCTCCAATTAAGATGTTTTTCTTCATGAATTTTATTCGGTCATAAGCGAAAGCCGAAAGCAGATCAAAATATATATTTTCTTTATCATCATCATTTAAAATGAATAATCCACCCTGGTTGGCTTTTAAATAATTAACAAGGTTAATTATTATTTCATTTGCCAAGGTCTCAAGTTTATCGTTATTCAGACGTAAAATATCAGCAAACATAGCTAAACCTTCATTTGCCCATCTACGTTTTTCATCTTCAATTTTACGTTTTTCTTCATCTTTATCAGCTTTTATCAGGCTGCTTCTCATTTCAATTAACGAATTACCCAGAGCATCTTCTTCGCTTAATAAATCAAAACTATAATCAAGCTCTCCTTGACCTATTCGATTAGCAAAATCCACTTTTTTGTTTAGTCCATTGATTGAGTCATTGAGAGCTTCAGTCATTTCTTCAATTTCGTCGCCTGTTTCAATTTTGATTTTCATTCCATCATTTAAATGACCTTTTGCAAGTTGTTTAAGAAGTTCTGTTATTCTGGTAATAGGATTTGTAATACTGCGACTTATAATAGCAATAACTAAAGTAATAAGTATTATTCCAAAAAGTCCAACAAGTAAAGATATTCGAAAACTTCGATTTGCTTTAGCCATAATAGTATCAATGGGTACCGAAATCGCAAGTGACCATGGGGTATTTGTTTCTCCAACAAAAATTGGAGCATACGAAATATAATTTTGCACTTTGTTTGCATCCGTGGAGACATAACTGAAACTATTCCCTTTAAGAATGTTTTGAGCTATACTATGTTCAATATTATCTTCGGGGAAAAGCTCTTCAATTTTAGAATTTAATAATTCTTTTTCGGGATGTCCTGCAATTGTTCCTCCATTCGAAATTAGATAGGCATAACTCCCTTCAAACGGTTTTATTTTCTCAACAAGCTTTTGAAAACGATCAAGCGTAATATCAATAGCCACTATTCCCACGTATTTACCATTTTCTAATATAGGAGCATTTAAACTTGTCATCAGAAATTTTTCTGCTTTATCTTCGACGAAAACATCTTCGTAAGGTTCCCAAATAGCAGGGAGTGTTCTTGTTTTTATTTCAGCATATAAAACAGGATCACCATCAAGGCTTCTAAATTCCGTATTGTGTTTTATAATGTCACCTTCTCTCCAGTATATTATTACGTATCTACCAGTTGGTTTATCCCATTCCGGATCAATAGCATTTAATTCCCAACTATCCCAAAGACTATAAATTTGAGGATTAGACTTAAAAACTTCGTAATACATTTTAGAAAAAAGATCTTGCCATTGTTCTTTTGGTAAATATTTGTATGTATGAAAAGCATTTGAAAGAGTTTTAACAAGAGTTAAATCTGCATCAAGTTTGGCTTTAATGTCATTTGCTGTTTCGTGAACATATCTGTTTGCAACTTCGGTAGCATCATTATAAGCCATTTTACGGGCGTTTAGACTAATATATCCAACGGCAATAATATAAATTATAAAGGATGCAGAAATAATAAAAAGTTGAATTTTTTGTTGAATTTTAAGTTTAATTTTCATGTGAACAAGGTTTTATAATTCTAAAAAATCATTTGTATTATTTGATATTTTTAGGATTTTCTTTACTGTTCCGTTTTCGTCCAGAATAGGAGTGTATATTTCTAAAAATATAACTTCTTTACCATCAACTAATATTTTTGTTTTTTCTTTTTTGGTATTTCCTTTTAGTAAGTCATTCCAAAACTTATCGTATACATCTTTTTGTTTCTTTGTAAACTCCATTTTATCAGAGTGATGAGCTCCTAAAACTTCTGTTCGCTTTAAATTAAGCAAATCAAGGTACCTGTCATTTACTTTTGTAACAAAGCCCTTTGTATTATATTCAACAATACAGCTTGATTGTTCCAGTGCATGAAGGAAACTTTCCATTTCTGCATTTTTACGTCCGGCTTCCTCTTGCGTTGCTTGTAACTCTTCCATATTTTGTCGCATTTCCTCTTCTTGAGCCGCCATTTCTTCTGATTGTTGTTGGAATTTTTCTAACAATTCATTTGTTTGAATGCTTATTTGCACCGAAGACATCGAGGAAGCAATGTTTTCTGCAACTATTTCAACAAATTCAATTTGATATTTTTCAAATTTTTGGAAGGCCGCTATTTCAATTACTCCATATACTTTGTCTTCCATTTTTAGAGGAACCACAAGTAAGGCATTTGGCTTTGCCCCGCCTAAGCCGGAAACAATTGAGATGTAATCTTCAGGAAGATCTTCAATATAAGTTGTTTCTTTTTCAATTGCGACTGAACCAACAATCCCATCACCATATTCTATACGTTTTTCAATATGTTTTTTTCTGTCGTAAGCGAAAGCGGAAATTAAATCTAGGGAAATATTGCTTTTGTCTTTATCGTTTAGTAAAAATAATCCACCTTGACTTGCATTTAAGTAGTATATTAAATTTTTGATTATTTTGTTCGATAAGGTTTCCAGGTTATTGTTATTTTGACGAAGAATATCAGCAAATTTTGCCAGACCTTCGGTTGTCCAATTGCGTTTTTGATCATCAGCTTTTCGTTCTTCTTCATCAACTTTAGCTTTTTTAAGACTATTTCGCATTTCAACAAGAGCAAGTCCTAGTTTATCATCATCACTAAGTAATTTAAACTCGTAATCAAGATCACCAGATTCAATATGATTAGCAAACTCAGTTTTTAGATTCAGTCCTTCAACGGAAGTTTCTAACGCAAGAGTCATTTCTTCAATTTCATCACCGGAATTTATTTTTATTCCAAGTTTATTATTGGTTTTTCCTTTGGCAAGTTCTTTTAAAAACGCTGTAATTTTTTGAATTGGATCGGTAATATTTTTTGTTATTACGAAGATTGCAAAACTTAAAAGGAATATGCCGAAAATACCAACAATTAATGAAATCATAAAGTTCCTGTCTGCCTGGGCCATTATAGAGTTTACAGGGACAGAAACAGCAAGATACCAAGGAGTATTTGTTCTTCCAATGTTAATGGGAGCAAAGGCTACAAAATGAGTTTTTTTGTTTTCATCCATTGAAATAATCGAGAAATCATTTCCTTTTTCGATTGATTTCACCAAATCAAATTCCGTATTCGATTTTAATGAAAAAACAGCATCTTGATTAAGCAATTCAGAATTAGGATGACCAGCATATTTGCCTTCATGGCTTA
>JAQIBH010000194.1 GCA_027859205.1 Bacteroidales bacterium
AGGGAGTTTGAGAGGTTTACCTGTCAAAATAGCTGTGAGCCACATATGCGATTAGACACAAATTTAGCTTTTTTTATTAATTAGTCAAATCGCAGATTTGGCGGAGCTTATTTCTTGCATAAACTGGCTGTTTATTGATTGTATCAGTTTGGTAGAAATTTTCAACAAAGTGCAAAATTGTTTTAGTTTTTGAAATAGCAAATTGCCTATAAGGCAAAAAAGTTGGTTTAGTAAGTTTATTTGCAATTAGATTGTGAACAATAACAGGAAGAAATGTATTTGTGATTACTGATACGACGTCTAAAAGTCATTTATTTTCGTTTGACAATAACAATGACTGTCTAAGTGTGTTAACTCTTGTTTATTTAGGTCAGATGTTGTTAATGATCTCAAATGAATTACAAAAATTATGGATTTTATTTTTCATATGACTTTTAAAAACGGCTCGTAATCACTTCTTAATATAAATTTAACATAAACTTAATATAAGAACATTGTTTATAAAACTAAAATCATGCTTTTTTGTAAATCATTGTTTATGATAAAAACCAACTGACTATATGTAACAATATAAACAAAAACACGTATTAAAGCACATAAACACCTAAATATGCATAGAACAAAAATAATAGCGGCTATTTTAATTTTAATACCTTGTGTTCTTATTGCTTTAAAATTTTCATATTGGAATTACACATTTAAAAATATATTGCCACAAAAAAAATATGAAGTTGGTATTGATTTATCAGCTACAGGATTTAACCAGCCAGTAAGCATTTCTACTTTCTTGCCACAATCAGATTCAAGGCAAACAATTATTGATGAGGTAAATAATAGTCATCAAATGAATTTCCTTGTAGAGCAAACGAGCTTTGGAAGAAAAGGGAATTGGAATAATCCCGACGCTTCCAGTAATATTTCAGCAAATTATTCTTTTGGTTTTATTGGAAAAGCAATTAAATATGTAATTGATACTTCCCTTCAAGTCCCAACAAATTACTCCTTGGCCATAAATGAATATTTAGTTGCTACGGAGAATATTCAAACGAATCATCCAGAAATTAATAAATTATTTATTGATTTAATAGGCGATACGAAAAATATATATATAATTCTAACAAAAATTCATAATTATACCCAATCGTTAAAACCAAGACCCTTTAAAGGAGTTACTGATGCTTTAACAGCAATGCGGCTTGGAGAAGCTTCTTGTAATGGTAAAAGCCGTATATTTATTGCTTTAGCTCGATCAGCAAATATACCATCAAGATTGGTTGGAGGTTTAATTCTTGAATCAGGAGTTAAGAAAACATCTCATCAATGGGTTGAAATATTTGTTCAAAATGAATGGATTCCATTTGATCCTTTAAATGATCATTTTGCAACTTTACCTCATAATTATTTGACTCTTTATAAAGGAGATCAGTTTTTATTTTCTCATACGCCAAATATCAATTTCGATTATAGTTTTACAATTAAAACAAGGCTTGCATCAAATCCCTTATTGCAAAACGAGCTAAAATCTCATCCATTTAATGCTTATCAACTTTGGGAATTATTCGAAAGCATTGGTATTCCATTAGGCTTGTTAAAAATCATTTTACTCTTACCTATAGGAGCATTAATTGTTGCCCTGTTTAGGAATGTAATTGGATTAAAAACTTTTGGTGTTTTCCTTCCAGCACTTATTGCTGTTGCAAGTCGCGACACTGGTCTCTTTTGGGGATTAATTGCATTTATTATAGTAATAGGAGTGGTCAGTTTAATCCATTTTCCTTTAGAAAAATGGGGTATACTTTATACACCCAAGTTGGTAATCATGCTTGTTGCTGTTGTAATTTTATTTTTAGTTGTAGCATTTTTTGCTATTGAACTTAATATTGAAAGTCTTGCATATCTTGCTTTATTCCCAATTGTTGTATTAACAATTAGTGCTGAAAAATTTGCTCGTACAATAACCGAAGACGGATTTGTGCCTGCACTTGGGCTAACGTTTCAAACCTTGATTGTTTCTTCACTTGCATATGTTGCAATGAATTCAGATTCTATGGAAGCTTCGTTTCTTGCTTTTCCTGAATTATTCCTTTCTATAATTGGGATCAATTTATTATTAGGACAATGGATTGGAATCAGAGTAATTGAGTTCTTCCGATTTAAAGTCTTGCTAAAATGAAAAAATTTATACAAAAGATATTAAATGCGGATGAATCAATTGTTGGGATCAATATGCGAAATATTGAATATGTTTATCCTAATAATCCAAGAAAATTTTTTCCTCTTGCAAACGACAAGGTTCTTAGTAAAGAGATCTTAGAAAAAGAAAAAATCCCTGTCCCAAAAACATATGCGGTAATTTATAATTTATGGGAAATTGAAGAAAAGATTCAATTAATATCACAATATCCTTCAATAGTTATTAAACCAGCCAATGGTCGTGGAGGAGGTGGGATATTAATTTTAAATCGAAAGGATAATAATAACTGGACAACACCTTCTGGAGAAATTATTACAAAAAGGAAGTTATCATATCATATTGCTACAGTTTTATATGGTGTTTATTCAATGGCTGAGAGCGATAAAGCAATTGTGGAATTTTGTCTGACTCCTCATGATTTTTTAAAACAAATTTTTGAAGAAGGAATTCCCGATTTTAGAATTATTGTTTTAAACAGAGTCCCTGTTATGTCAATGTTACGCGTTCCTACAAAGAAATCTGGGGGAAAAGCCAATCTTCATCAGGGAGCATTAGGAATAGGAATAGATATGAAAAAAGGCATGTTAACTCACGGTTTTTATAAAAATAAATTCATAAATGAGCATCCTGATTCTGGCTACCATTTTAGTGGGATAGACATTCCTGATTGGGAAAAAACCTTGCAAATTTCGGTTGAAAGCTCTAAGCTTTTTCCCCTTAATTACCTTGGAGTAGATATTATCCTTGATAAAAATCTTGGACCTCTTGTGATAGAAGTTAATGCAAGACCAGGTTTACAAATTCAGAACATAAATAATTTAGGATTAAAGAGTGCGATCCTACAACAAAATCTTTAAAGATTATGATTAAAAAGTTATTAAAAAGTTTTATACCATATCTTATTTTGTTAATAGGCATATTTAGCTTGGTAATCTTCCTTGATAATTATGCAAGAAAAATATCTGAAGCACCTACAATTGTTGTCCTTTCGACAGATTCTAATTACGATGACGAAACTAACATCCTGTATTTAGCAGATGATAACACAACTTCTGAAAAAGATAGCAAAATCAAATCTGATACAAGTTTTACATTAGCAATAATGTTTTATAGAGAAAAGAATTTTGACCAATCTAAGGATATGTTCTTACAATTGAAATTAAAGTATCCTGATAACGAATCATTAAATAATTATCTAGGTTTAATTTCATTACGGGAACAAAATTTTTACGAAGCTCAAAACTATTTTACAAAGTCAATATTGCATGACTCTTTATATTATGCTGGTTATATAAACCTTGCTCTCGTATCATCAAAGCTACATCAAAACAAAATTGCCGAAAAACATTATCTTAAAGCCATTAAAATAATTCCAACAAACCCCAAAGCCTATTTAAATTTAGGAATCTTATATAATAGAATAGAAAACTGGAATGCAGGAATTGAAGTCCTAAAAAAGAGTATTGAACTGTCATCTGGAGATCTAAAATCAAAAAGTCATTGCTATTTTGGTATTGCTCTATTAAATAAGGAAGATACTATTACAGCTTTAGACAATTTCAATTTAGCAATTGAATATAAACCTGACTATATATTGCCAAGAATTCAAATCGCCCTATTAAGTAGGGGAGATGAAAAAAAAGAAAATGAACTTCTGAAAATATTGAGACTAAACCCAAAATCATTTCAAGCAAATTATTATTTAGGTGAATTATACGCCAACAACAAGAACTATTCTAAGGCGGAGTTTCACTTGCGTAAAGCCCTTGAAAAGAATATTGATGATGAAAATTCGCTTGAATTACTTAGTTCGGTTTTGATTTCCCAAGAAAGATTTCAAGAGGCTGAATTAATTGCCAAAGGTTTTTCTGTTTATGACACATTACCTCAGTCATACTTTCAACAAGCTCGTATTGCAAGTAAAAGAGGAGAAATAAATAATGCTATAACTCTATATTTATTAGCATTAGAAAAATCTGATGGGGATTATCCAGAAGCACTATTAAATTTAGCAATTCTTTATAAGCAAAATGATAATATTCAAGAAGCTATAAACGCATATCAACAAGCAATTAAAATTAAGAATAATTATGCTACCGCATATTTCAATTTAGCATACTTATACTCCGAAAGAGAAGAACAAGAAAAAGCAATCTTTAATTATAAGAAAGCAATTGAATTTGATTCAAAATCAGGGAAAAGCTGGTATAATTTATCTATAATTTATGAGAAGAAAAAAGAGTTTGAATTAGCCATTGAATGTTTAAATAACGCAATAAAGGCAGATCCTACATACCTCAAAGCCTTATCTTCACTAGGTGTTCTTTATGCCAAACTTGGGAATTACGAACAAGCTATTGAGACATATAAAACCTTAATCTTCCATTATCCAAATTATTCACGTGGTTATTACAACCTTGGATTAGCTTATAGCAAATTAGACTTATATGCCGAAGCTATTGAATCATATTCAAAAGTAATAGAGATTGATCCAGAAAACATTAAAGCAAAAACAAATATAGGAGTATTATATGCCAGAATAGATAATATTGATTTAGCTATTAAAACATTTGAAGATGCGATTGATATGGAAGTAACCAATCATGAGCTACGTTACAATTTAGCACTTCAGTATGAAAAGGCAAATCGGCTTACAGATGCTATATACCAGTTTAGCAAAGCGATACAATTGAAAAAAGATTATATCAAAGCTTATGATAAGCTTATTGATTTATATAATCTAACTAACGATAAAACAAATGCCAATATAATACATTATAAAAAATTAAAATTAAGACCAAATAATAAAGATTTGTATGCCATTGGTAAAAAATTATATGAAGATGGCGAATATAGATATGCATTAGAAGCATTAGAAGCAGTTTTAGCAGAGAATTACAAGTTAAACTGGACAAATTATTGGATTGGTATGATATACATGGATACAAACGAAATAGACAAATCAATTAGCTATTTTGAAAAAACACAAAACATTGATTCAAATCACAAATTTGCATTTTATAGATTAGGACAGTGTTTCGAAATAAAAGGTCAGGTCAATCAAGCAAATGTATATTTCAATAAACTTTTGGATCTTGACCCCGATTTTAAAATTGTTCACAAAAAGAAAAGCAAGATTCAAATTAACTAACCTTAACAATTTATTATGAGAAAATTTAAACTACTATTAACAATCTTAGCTATTTCAGTTACTATTCAATTATCAGGACAGACCAAATATGATTTGGAGCTTTATTCATTTGGAGGAAGAGAATATAATATTTTTAAAGGCCCTGATAAATTATTAGATCCCCTTGGTCAATATTATAATACAAATGACATCATTATTTCAGATTACTTTGTTGAATCAGGGATTGATACTAAATATGAATTTGAGAAAAAGAAAAAATATATTTTTGAGCTTGGTGGAGATTTCAAGTATCGAAAAAATTTTAATAATCCTGATTTAGATCAAAAGCATGTAAATTTTAATGCTGTTTTTGAAAAATACATATCTAAAAAAATCAATATTGGACTTGGATATGAGTTTTCCTGGAAAGATAAAATTGGCGTTTCTGTAACAGGAGATGAGCTAACCCGATCTTTTAAATACTATAGCAATCAAGGTCTACTATATTTAAATTATAATCCAAATAAAAAGCTTGAATTCGCTTTTGAAAGCTATTATGAATTAAAGAACTATTATGATGACACAACAGATATGTCATTAAATCATAATAATTTCGATTTTTTATTAGAATCTAAATATTCCATCAACAAAAAAAATGAAATCATCTTTATTATTAGCTATACAGATAGAAGTTATATTGATTATTTAGCATTAGATGTTACTGGAAGCTCTTCTACAAATGAAATTCGTCATTTTAATTATCTCTCGTTTGATTTACACTATAATTGGGAGCCATATGATGGATTCTTTATTGGACCGGGTGTAGAATATCGAAAAAGAAATGATTTATTTGAAAAGTATTATAATTATTCTCAACTTGATCCATCCTTAAGCCTAAAATATAGAAACAAAAAATGGTATGTTTACTTAAAAACGGCTTATCGAACTGTTAATTACGAAACTAAATATGCATATACTGAAATTCCAAATACAGATCATTTACAATACAATTACTTTGATTTGGGATTTAAAGTAAAGTATAAAGCATTGAAGAAGTTGGAAATTTATGCCAATTACAATTTAAACAACAGATATTCAAATACAACATTAGAAAATAAGCGCACTAGAAGAAATTATGGCAACAATGAAGTTATGCTTGGTCTGATTTATACAATCTCTGATTATAATAGTAAATATGATAAAAAGAAATAATCTATAAATTCAACTATGTCAAAAGAAAAATATTATAAGCTAATAATTTATATCAATGCATTTGTAGTTGGTTTTATTATTATGGCATTAGAAATGGCTGGAAGTCGTTTCTTAACACCTTATTTTGGAAGCTCGATTTTTACTTGGGCCTCAATAATTTCAATGGTATTGTTATCTCTTGCAGCAGGATATTTTATTGGTGGTTATATTGCAGAAAAGAGAAATGACCCTTTCGTGATTGGTTCAATAGTATTTTTTTCTAGCATCTTAATTCTTTTAATCCCTATTTATTTTAATCCACTGTTTAAATTGATTCATAATAACATTATGAATACTAATCTTGGTGGATTTATAGGTGCTTTACTTACTTTGTTTCCTCCATTAACACTTCTCGGAATGTATTCTCCTTATTCGGTGAAAATAGGGACGAAAAATACAAACAAATCAGGAAAAATATCCGGTAATTTATATGGCATTTCTACATTAGGTAGTATTGTGGGTACATTAGGAATAACCTTTATCCTTGTTCCAAGAATGGGATCAAAAAATATTGCAGTTATATTATCAGTAATAACGTTTTTAAGTTCAATCTCTCTAATCTATATTTCTGTTTTTAAAAAGCAAATAAAGACATCAGTTTTTAGAAAGGCTCTTCTCATTATCTATATATTTATTTTTTTAACTTTCATTATCTTAATCTTATACCTGAATAAATATCAAACCATAAAAAACGAAAATAAAAATTATATCGAGGTTGTTGAATCAAAATACAATACAATAATTGTTAGTAAAAAGGATTCATACATGAGTCTAAGTTTTCGCAAGTATTCATCAAAATATACAGAATCAAAAATTAACCTTGAAAATGAATTCGAACTTCCGTTACCATACAGCAGGTTTATGCAACTTGGTCTGGTATATTCAGAAAAATATGAAAATATTTTAATGCTTGGCCTTGGAGCTGGTACAACTACAACTTATTTAAATAAATATCTGAAAAATGCAAACATAACAGGGATAGAACTTGATGAAGAAGTTATTGAATTGTCAAAGAAATATTTCAATTTACAGGAATCTCCAAATTACAAAATTCTTAATGATGATGGTCGTATATTTTTGTCAAGGGATAATCACGAATATGATATAATAATGCTTGATGCTTATAAAGGCGGATATATCCCTTTTCACTTATGTACACAGGAGTTTTATTCTTTAGTTAAAGAGCATCTTACCGAAAATGGTTGTGTTATTTTGAATTTACACAGTAATACGAACTTATTTAATCCTCTCTATACTACTTTATTATCAGTTTTCGACAATGTTGATCTGTATAGCTATCCGAATAATAGTAATGTTGTTGCTATTGCATATTTAGGTACAAAAAAAGATAGAATAAGTTTAATATATAAAGCTAAAGAGCTTCAACAAGAATATAATTTTTATTATGATTTAATAGTATTAATAAATTTAGGTGTTGATCCTCCAGATATAAAAAGAGACAAAATCCTTAATGATGATTTTGCCCCTATAAATTATTTAAATGCTATTGAAGGACATAATAAGAATTAGAATAGTGTCTATTAATATATTTGAAGATGATGCCAATCAGTTTACAATAATCTATTTTTCGATTTGGAATAGCCATTTCAACATAAACGACAAGTAAAAAAACAAATTGGTTATATGATTTAAGTTAATTTCAAATGTTCTATTAGCACTTATGAATTTTACCGATTACGTCTATTTTTCAAACATTACAATCAATAAGCTTTTTATTTTTCTTTGATAAGTATGAAAATAGTTTTTTACTTCTATGAAAAGAAAATATCGTTAGTAGTAATTAATTAATTAATATTCTTATTGTTTTTTATGTAAACTTATTTTAGGACAAGTCATTGAATTAACAATTTGTGCGAAGCACAAAAGCGCGTTGGAAAAACTAAAACAATTTTCTATCATACTTGCCGAGCCAATCTTGATAATTCTATTTTCGAACCGCGAAGAATATTTTCATATTGATCATCAAAAAGTTCAATAAGTTTCTAGAAGTACTAACTTATCAAAACGAAAGAAGTATTTTATTTAGAATTTTGTTCGCTGCTTGTTTATCACGGACCGCGGGTTTGCAGCTGTACGGGTTTTCGCCGCGTTTCAGTATCACCCGTTACCGAAAGCTAAAGATAACAAAAAAAGTTAAAACCCTCCTAAACCCCGTATGCTGTAAGACCCGCTGTTATAAGTTGAAGGGCGTGAAATTCAAGCAATATTCAATTCTGTATTATCCAATTCAACTGACAATTTGATTTTCGCTTTCAGAGCATTAAAAACTTTCATGATAGTTGAGAATCTAACATCTTTAATGTTATTCTCTATCTTTGAAATTTGAGCTTTCTTAACACCAATTAATTTTCCTAATTGTTCCTGTGTTAAATGCCTTTCCAGTCGTGTCTGCTTAACAATATCACCAAGCAAATCAAGTTTCAATTCAAATTCAAATTGTTCTCTTTCATCTGTTCCTACTTTTCCTACAATTTCATCAGTTATCTCGTCTAATGAATATTGCTTTAATTCTTCTTTCATTTCCTTATTTGCTTTCATGGTCAAAATACTTTTTCATTATCAATTTAGCTTTCTCAATATCCGATTTGGGAGTCTTCTTGGTTTTCTTTATAAATCCATGGGCACAAATAACCAAAGTTTCCTTTTTGTCTGACTTATCCCAAAAAGCTAAGAGCCTATAGTAATTCTTATTGTATTTCGTTCTAAATTCCCAAATTTCATCTGTTAATTTCTTGAATAATTCAGGATCAATAGTCACTTGTGCTTTTCTCATGTTAAAAACTATCTTGGTGCTTGCTTTCTTATCCAAACTTTTCAAGAACTTTCTAACTGTTTCAAGAATTACTATTTCAAACTTTTTCACATTCATAATATTTTATTCTACAAATATACAAAAAGTTTCCCAAAAAGGAAACTAATTCACAATGTTTTTTTCACGCCCTTTTACTTATAACGGTCTTGGTGTAAACTTGGACTGGGATTTTCGCCCGGTTTCAGTATCACCCGTTAATAAAAGTTTGAAGATAGGAAAATGTTTGCGAACAACCAAAACCCCAGTTTAAGTTTGACACCATGTTAGCGGTTGCAGCTCTATTTCGCCAATCAATGCCGTGTTTCATCATCACCCGTTGAAAAAGTAACCACGAAGAACTGAAGTTTCAAAACCTAAAAGCGAAATAAATTTTATTGATAAGTCAATGAAATTCCTTTAAGGGAAACTAATTTTGAAAAAATGAATATTGCTTGTACAAACCAACTTATTAAATGATTTACTTATCAGAAACGGGGCTTTTTTGTTGAAAATTTGCCTTGTTTCAATATCACCCGATGAAAAGTTTATCAGAAAGTTAAATGCTATCAAAACCGATTAAAAAGCCTTTTTTGAAATTAGGTGCGTT
>JAQIBH010000203.1 GCA_027859205.1 Bacteroidales bacterium
TATAAAAATATTAATCCGATAATAACTTCAAGAATAGTTGAGTTTAACATAATTTTAAATTTTTAGATATACGTACTTAATACTAATTTAATTAATATCCTTTTTTCAAATCGTATGTACGTTCTTAGGAAAGTAATTGTAAAATTATGGAATTATATTTGTAATGTCAAGTGTTGTTTTTCAGCAAGATGAGAGATAAGTATAAAAATTATTACTTAACAATTGCTGTTGCCTCAATTTCAATAAGGCATCCGAAATGTAAATCTCTTGTTGGAATAATACTTCTAACGGGTTTATGATCCTCAAAAAATATACTGTATCGTTCGTTTACTTTATCCCATAGCTTTATATCGGATATGTACACACGCATTTGAAGTATTTGTTTTTTTGAAATAATTACCAAAAAGAACTAAGAGTTTGTCATTCTGAGTCTTGCCTGTCCGTAGACAGATTTATCGAATAGCCGAGCTTCAGCGAGCTCAACGAAGTTAATCTATCCCTCTTAAAATGAGATGTTTCGGCAGGTTCAACATGACATGTAAAATTAAGAACTTTACTTTTTGGACGTTCTCCTTAATTTTGAGCGATATCTGTGTCTTTAAAAACGGCTTGCCCCTTGGTTAACCACGAAATTCCAAAAGCCAATAATGCTAAAGTTTCTAACCAAAATACAGGTTCAAGATTATCGATACAAGGAACTTTGTTTTTTATCCAGATCATATATGCAGCGATTAAAAGAATGCTTCCTAGCATAGTAAAGCCACAGATATAATAAACCATATTTCTATTTCTTTTAGGTCTTGGATAAGGTTTTGGTTTATCACTTTTTGTAAATAGAAATATAGAAAAATAAATAAGGACTGCAAAAAATAGAATTGCAGAGCTTAGGTGTAATCTATTAATTAATGTGGTAGGGTCATTTGGTGAATTGGGCAGAAAAGCAATTCCTAAGGCGAATAACCCGGCTAAGTGACCTGCGATATTATCTTTATAATCATGACCTCGATATGAAAATAAAAATAAAGCAAACGCACATAATATTCCAACAAGCGCATTTCCGATGCGAGTATGATAATAAGTGCTAATGGAATTTAGGATCTTTGTTTCGCCATCAAGAGCAATGGATCCAAGAACTAATATTACGGGTAAGGAAACGCCCAAAAAGCCAACAGCTTTTCTTAAAGAAAAGTAGGAAATTAAATAAGATCGGATGTCTTTTTTTCCTTGAGGTGACTGTTTATTTTCCATAATTTTTATTTTATTTTTTTAATGCCTCAATAACAGCACTTTCTGCATGTATTGTTGTTGTGTCAAATATAGGAACCTTAACCTCTTCTTGTTTTATAAGTAGTGGTATTTCTGTGCATCCTAAAATTATACCTTCAGCTCCGTTCTTAACCATATTTTCAATAATTCTAAGGTATTCTTTTTTCGATGAATCTTTAATATTTCCAAGACACAATTCGTGGTAAATAATTTTATGAACCAGATCCATATCTTCATCGTTTGGAATTACTACATTTAGTCCATGCTTCTCTGTTAATCGGCCTTTATAAAAATCTTGTTCCATGGTAAATTTGGTACCTAGTAACCCAATCTTTTTTATATTTAATGACTTAATAGATTGTGCTGTCGCATCTACAATATGTAACAGAGGAATTTTTATATTGTGTTGTACTTCGTTTGCCATTTTGTGCATTGTATTTGTACAAATCACAACCAGTTCGGCACCAGCTTTTTCCAGACTTTTAGCTGCATCAATCATTATTGTTGTCAATTCATCCCACTTGCCTTCATGTTGAAGAATATTTATATTTTCAAAATCAACAGAGTATAAAATTGATTTAGCGGAATGTAAACCACCAAGCTCTTTTTTCACCCTTTTATTAATAATACGATAATATTCAAGTGATGATTCCCAACTCATTCCACCTATAAGTCCGATTGTTTTCATAAAGTAAACTTAGAAATTAAAGCTTGAAGATAGTAAAATATCGATAATTACGCAAAAAACCAGAATTGCGTATAGGTTTTAAATGATAAAGTTTTGTAAATATTGGGCATTGATGCAGGAGGGTTTCTAAATTTAAGTTTAAACCTCGTTTATTGAACTGGCTTGTAAAAATAAAGCAAAAGATTAATTTTTGAGTGATATAAAAAAAGCTGCCAGAATTAACAGACAGCTTTTAGTTTTATAAGGATTGTTAAATTTTAGTTTCCGTACATTTCGATAATTTCCTGTTTTGTCTTTCCAAGAATATCATATTTCTTACCAACTTGAATAAAAGCATCGAGTGCTTTTTCGAGATGATGCATTTCGTGTCCTGCAGAAATCTGAGTTCTTATTCGTGCTGCTCCTTGAGGAACAACAGGGAAAAAGAAACCTATAGCATAAATTCCTAAATCGAAAAGATCTTTTGAGAAATCCTGAGCTAATTTAGCATTAAACAGCATTACAGGAACAATAGGAGTATCGCCATCTTTTAATACAAAGCCTGCTTTTGTTAAACCTTCACGCCAGAATTTAGTGTTTACTTCAAGCTTATCTCGGCGTTCGGTACTTTTCGAAAGAATGTTTAATACTTCCAAAACACCACTAACAACTACTGGAGCAATAGTATTCGAAAATAAATATGGTCGAGCTTTTTGTCGGCACATTTCAACAATTTCCTTTCGTCCAGAAACGCAACCACCGGATGCTCCACCAAGAGCTTTACCAAATGTTGTAGTAATAATATCAATTTTACCCATTACACCACATTTTTCGTGTGTTCCGCGTCCTGTTTTGCCAATAAATCCTGATGAATGTGATTCATCAACAAATAAAATAGCATCGTACTTTTCACAAAGAGCAACCATTTCGTCGAGTTTTGCAGTATCGCCATCCATTGAATATACACCATCGTTTATTACAACTTTTAACCTTTTATCAGCATGTAATTGTAATTTCTTTTCGAGGTGAGCCATATCGGAATGTTTGAATGTGTCATGTTGTGCTGAACACAAACGCATACCATCAATAATTGATGCGTGTACAAGTCGGTCGGAAATCATTATATCTTCGCTTGTTAGGATTGCTTCAAAAACACCTGCATTTGCATCCATACACGATGGAAACAAAATAGTATCTTCTGTTCCTAAAAATTCGCTTACTTTGTTTTCTAACTCACGATGAATATCCTGGGTGCCGCAAATAAAACGTACTGAAGACATCCCGTAACCTCGTGTATCGAGACCTTCATGTGCCGCTTTAATTACATCTGGGTGACTTGAAAGTCCCAAATAGTTGTTTGCACATACGTTAATTACTTTTTTAGGAGCAGATCCGGCAGGAAATTCCACTTCTATTTCAGCATCCTGAGATGAATGAATAAAACGCTCCTGTTTAAACAATCCGGCTTCTTTTATTCCGTTAAGCTGATTTTGATATATTTCTTTTATCTTATTTGAATATGCCATAACATTTAGGTTTATAATGAAACAATAGAATTGTCCAAAAAATCACATCAATGTCATTCCCTTGAAAAAGGGAATCTCTTAATTATTTTTTATCCAGCAAATTATGAGATCCTCAATCAAGTTGAGGATGACAAACAAAGGCTTTTTGGACACCCACATTATTTATTGGAATTTTTTTACTAAAACTTCAATTTTATTCACAGTATCAAAAGCTTCAGGTGTAGCATCTGCATCTGGAATAGAAATTTTATACTTGTTTTCAAGAAATCTTTTTAAAGAAACCATTGAAAATGAATCAACAATACCACCAGAAATTAGTGGAGTGTCAAATGTTACATCATCATTTTCTTCGTCGCAATATTCTTCAATTACATATTCCAGAATCATTTCTTTCATGTCTTCCATAATTTGTATTTTTTTAGTTTTTAATTTATTTTATTTGTATTTATAGTTTTATGAGATTCCGGGTCTTCCCGATAACTATCGGGACGGAATGACATTGTTAATCATCTTCAAGTGTTGAAATATCTCCAATTTCTTCGCCCCATTCTTGAGCATGCAACACACGGCGCATAATTTTACCGCTACGTGTTTTTGGTAGTGAATCTCTAAATTCAATTTCTTGAGGCATTGCTAAAGGCGATAATTTTTTACGAATAAAATTCATGATTTTTAATTCCATATCATCGTCAGCCTCAAATCCTGGTTTCAAAGTTACGAAAGCTTTAACAACTTCCATATTTACTTCGTCCGGTTTTGCAACAACAGCCGATTCAGCAACTGCCTCGTGTTCCAATAATGCAGATTCTACCTCAAAAGGACTTACAAGGTGTCCTCCAGTATTAATTACATCATCGTCGCGGCCAATAAACCAATAATATCCCTCTTTATCGATATAAGCACGATCGCCTGGCAGATACCAACCATTTTCAAATTTTTTCTGATATGTTTCTTCGTTTCTCCAGTAAGTTCTCATCATTGCTGGCCAGTCTGGTTTGAAACCAATTAGCCCAGGTTTGCCCACTTCATTAACTGGCTCAAATGTTTTTGTATCAAGAATCGTAGCAGTAATACCTGGAAATGGCTTACCCATTGATCCCGGTTTAATTTTCATGTCAGGATAATTTGTAAGCATCATCGATCCTGTTTCGGTTTGCCAGTAAGTGTCGAGGAATGCTTTTCCAAAAACTTTTTCAGACCATATTACAGCTTCGGCGTTTAAAGGTTCACCAACACTTGCTAAATGCCTTAATGATGAAAGATCGTATTGTTTTATTATTTCATTACCTGCTTTCATAAGAGATCTGATAGCTGTAGGAGCAGAGTACCACATGGTAATTTTCCGTTTCTCAATGAATTTATACCACGATTCAGCCGAAAACCCGGTATCTAAAACACATTGTGTAATTCCAAGACTCCATGGACCTATAATACCGTAAGATGTTCCAGTAACCCATCCTGGGTCGGCAGTACACCAATAAATATCATTTTCTTGTAAATCTAAAACCCATTTTGTGGTTAAATATTGCGAAATTAAAGAATAATGAACATGTTTAACTCCTTTTGGCTGCCCTGTTGTTCCTGATGTATAATGTAAAACGGATGGCGATTCAGCTTTTGTTGGGAATGATTTAAAATCTTCAACTGGCACTGCTTCATCCATATTAAAAGAAATTTCTCTTTCTTTTAATGGTTTGTTTCCATCATAATCAACTAGAATAATGTGCTTTACATAAGGCATTTGATCCAAAATTTTTCTTACTTTGGAAACGTGTTTACGCTGAGTAATAATAGCTGTTGTTTGAGCATTATCAAGTCTTACATGTAATGATTCATCACCAAAAGCAGAAAAAAGAGGCTGTGCTACTGCACCTAATTTTAATATTCCTACGAAACCAATATATAACTCAGGAATTTTATCCATAAAAAGACATACTCGATCTTCATTTTTTATTCCTAAATCTTTAAGATATGAAGCAATTGTGTTACTTTTTACACGTAAATCATTAAAAGTGTATTGTTTTTCAATACCACCTAATCCTTCCCAGATTAAAGCTGGCTTATTCGCCTTTCCCATTTCACAAATTCTATCGGAACAATACCATCCGATATTAATATTACCTCCTGGTGTGTAGTCAAGCTCTTTTTCAGCAATCGACCAATCGAAGTTTTCAAGTCGTTTTTCGTAGGAACCAATGTTTGACATAAGTTAATAGTTTAATTTTTGTTTTTATTTATTGTTATTTATTATCACAAATGCGTTTGCTAATTTTTCCGTGTGGCTCAAAGATAAATGAATTGATGTTACTTCAAGTTTATCTGCAATTTGTTTTGCTATACCTGATAATTCTATTCCGGGTTTTCCTAAATCATCATTTACGATATTGATGTCTTTAAAAGTAATTCCATTTCTCCATCCAGTGCCAAGAGCTTTTAAAAGAGCCTCTTTTGCTGCATATCTTGCTGCAAATCTTTGTGCCTTATTTTTAAATTGGTTGCAATATTTAATTTCATTATCTGTAAAAACGCCATCGATGAAAGTAGGTTGCTTTTCAAGTCGGTTTTTCATTCTTTCAACATCAAATAGATCTGTCCCTATGCCAAGTATCAAAATAATAAAAGTTTAATGATCTGTAAATTTACACATTTTAGAAAAAAATAAGAATTGGAAAATAGAACGTATTTTCCACAAAAAACATGCTTTATAACACTTTAAAAAACGCGTGCTGAAAGGGTTCAATAATAAGGGTTTCGGTGTTTTTTCTTTTATTTTTTTATAATTTATAATGATTTTATAAAAGAGTATAGATTTTATGATAATGATATTAGATTTATTTAAAGTGTTGTTAGCAGCAAATCAGAATAATAAAGTAAAAATTAAAAAAAAAAGTGCAATTTTTTTCATGAACTATTTGTTTATTGATAAAAAGCTTTTAATTTTGCCACTCAATTCACAATGATGAGTTAAATATTCCTCCTTAGCTCAGCTGGTTAGAGCACCTGACTGTTAATCAGGGGGTCCTAGGTTCGAGTCCTAGAGGGGGAGCAAAAGGTCAACAGCAATGTTGACCTTTTTTGTTTTTCCTAATTGTTAATGATTCTTTCTTTTATTATCTTTCATCATCTTAAATTAAAATTTATTGGGATGAAAAATCGAGCAATATTATTTCTGATTTTTGTTTTTTTAATAGGATTAGGGAATTCGTGTTTTGATAAAAATGATAAGTTAAATAAAAATCAGATTAAATCCGCCGAAAAAATTATTGGGATTAATTTTAGTAAATCTGAACGAGACTCTTTAATTGATGAGTTAGCAGAGGCAAAAGAAGGATTGAATTCTATACGAGAAACAAAGGTACTAAATAGTATTTCTCCTAAACTTACTTTTGATCCACGACCTATTAATTTTGAGATTAATATGGTTCAAGAAGATATTATTTGGGGAATTCTTGATGATGTATTCTTGCCTAAGAATAAAGAAGATCTAGCGTTTTATACAATATCAGAACTAGCATCTTTAATAAAGAATAAAAAGATAAGTTCAACTGAGCTTACAAAGCTTTACATAAATCGTTTAAAAAAGTTTGGAGATACGCTTGAATGTGTAATTTGTATAACTGAAGAACTAGCTTTAAGGCAGGCAAAAAAAGCAGATGATGAGATTGCTAATGGGTTTTATAAAGGACCTTTACACGGAATTCCGTACGGTGTAAAAGATTTGTTGGCAGTTGAAGGTTATAAGACTACCTGGGGAGCTGCACCATATAAAGATCAGAAAATTGAATATACTGCAACTGTAGTAAAAAAACTTGAGGATGTTGGAGCTGTTTTAATAGCGAAACTTTCCTTGGGAGCATTGGCTATGGGTGATGTTTGGTTTGACGGTGTTACCAGAAATCCTTGGGATTTAACACAAGGTTCAAGTGGATCATCGGCAGGACCTGCTTCGGCAACTTCGGCTGGATTAGTGGCTTTTGCGATCGGAAGTGAGACCTGGGGATCTATTGTATCGCCTTCTACAAGGTGTGGTGTTACCGGCTTAAGACCTACATATGGTCGTGTAAGTAAAGATGGTGCAATGGCTTTAAGTTGGACAATGGATAAGTTAGGTCCGATTTGTAGAAATGCATTTGATTGTGCTATTGTTTTTGATGTAATTCGAGGCAAAGATAAAAATGATCAATCAACTGTCGAATATCCTTTTAATTACAAAAAGGATGTTGATTTATCGAAGCTTAAAGTAGCTTACTTGAAAGATTTATTCGAAGAAGATTATCGCGGCAATGAAAATGATAAAAGAACTCTGAAATTATTAAGAAAAATAGGTGTTAATTTTGATGAGATAAAGTTACCTGATAATTTACCAATTAAGCCTTTGGCAATAATTTTGGAAGCTGAAGCTGGTGCTGCTTTTGATGAACTTACAAGAAGTAATAAAGATGATATGTTAGTAGCACAACATAAGTATGCATGGCCAAATACTTTTAGAAAATCAAGATTTATTCCTGCCGTCGAATATATTCAGGCAAGTAGAATCCGCACACTTCTAATAGAAGAGTTTCATGCTTTAATTAAGGATTATGATGTTATTGTGAGTCCTTCTTTTGGCGGGAATCAATTATTAATGACAAATTTAACAGGACATCCATGTGTTGTTGTGCCAAATGGTTTCGATGAAAAGAAACATCCAACCAGTATAAGTTTTATAGGAAATTTATATGACGAAGCAATAATACTATCTGTGGCAAAAGCATATCAGGATAATTCTGAATTTGACGATATACATCCGGAATTTTTCAAGTAGATATAATTATAATTGAAAAGAGAGTGTATTTAATAAGTTTCGATTATTTTATATTCAAATGGAATATTAACTATTTCGGCATATTCCTTTCCAGAATCTAGCATATCATCGTCAATTTCAATATAATTCCATATTATTTTTACTTTTTTGCCCTCGTCATTTACTATTCGTTCTAGTGTGTATATAATATCAAGGAGCATTGTAGCTGTTGCAGAATTGAAATACTCTAATCGAAATTCGAATATAGTTTCCTCATTTGGGTTTTTAGCATATTCCTCAAGCCAAATAAAAACAGGATCGAAAAATCTTCTTGCTTCTTCGGGAAATGATTTTCCAAACATTAGAAATTTTCCTAAATCTTTATCGAAATTTACTCCGGGAGATTCATCCGTAGCTCCAATAATTAGAGGTTCCATATTTGAATTTTTATATATGAGATTAATTTTCAGGTTAAATGGATTCCAAAACTAAAATTCAGTTTCATCTAAAGCATGATATTCAAAAGGTACAGTAACTAATTCAGCGTATTCTTCGCCAGCTTCAAACATATCTTCATCAATATCTAAATAAGACCACGAAACAGTAACTTTTTTGCCCATTTTTTGGATTGCATCTAATACATTTAATATTTCTAATATTATTAACGATGAAGACGAATTAAAATATTCCATTTTAAATTCAAACAAAGTTTCCTCGTTTGGGGCTTTTGCATATTCCTCAAACCAGGTAAATAATGGAGCAAAAAAACTTCTACTTTCTTCGGGAAACGACTTTCCTTTTAACTCGAATCTCCCAGATTGTTTATCAAGAAATATATGAGGAGTGGCACTCGTTCCTTCAATTTTAAGTTCAGTCATAACATTTAAGATTTTAAATAAGAATCTAATTTAGTTAAAAATAATTTAAGCTTAATAGGTTTTAATATAAAATCGTCACATCCAACCTCAATAGACTTCTCTCTTGCATCTTCTATGTTCAACGCAGTTTGTGCAATAACAGGCACATTTTTCCTTATTTCTTTTATTTTTCTAGTTGTTTCAAACCCATCTAATTTTGGCATATTAATATCCATTAAAATTAAATCGATTTGATCATTATTATTGAATACTTCAATCGCTTCTTCGCCATCTTTAGCTCTTAATATGTCTACATTGGTGTGTTTTAATGCTTCAACAAGAAATATATAATTCATTTCGGTATCCTCGGCAATTAAAATAGTTTTACCTTTCCAATCATAGGTATTAAGTTTTATGTTTTTTTCTTTAGCAACTTCCAGTTTAATTCCAATAACTAATATATCATCTAATTGGATATAATCTCCCTGCCAATCTTCAATGTTTTTCTTTAAAATTTCTTTTTGTTCGATCATTGGTTTTTCATGAATATCAAAAAGTAAATTTTGGAAATTTCTTGACATGTATTTACGATGATCTGGACCACCTATTTGATCGTAATATCCATCAGAAAATAAGTATATGATATCATTTTCTTCAATGTCAAATTCGTGATTTTGAAATGATTTCGCAGCATTCTTATGTATTCCAACAGGCATTCGATCTCCTTTAATTACTTCAAGTTTTTTATTTCTTATAAGGTATAAAGGATTGTGCGCACCTGCATATTGAAGCTTATGCTTTTCAGAATCAATTATACATATTGCAATATCAATTCCGTCTTTTGACTCATTTTCAGCTCCTGTTTGGTGAAGAGATTCAATAATATAATTACGAAGCTGATTTAATATTTCATTTGCTTGTAAAGAATAAACATGTTTGTTTTCAATGATTTTTGTAACAATTTCATTCAAGAATGCTGTTCCCAGCATACTCATAAAAGCACCAGGAACACCATGCCCTGTGCAATCAGCGGCAGCAATTATTATTTTGTCATTTTTATTCATCATCCAATAAAAATCGCCACTAACTATATCTCTTGGTTTAAATAAAATAAAATGTTCAGGCAAATTTCTTTTAATAAAATTTAAAGGGGGCAATAGCGCACTTTGAATACGTTTTGCATATTCAATGCTATCTGTTATATCTTTCTTTTGTTGATGAGCCAAATCTCGTTGAGATTCTATTTCAGTTTTTTGTAATTTTATTTGTTCGTTTTGTTCTTCAAGTAGTTTGTTGGCTTTCTTTTTAGCTTTAAATTGTCTTAGAACTAATACAGAGAATATTAAAATTAAAAAGAATATGAATGCTATACCAATAAGGATATTTCTTTTGTTGCGCAATTCTGCTTCATTTTCTCGAATAGTTAATTCTTTTAATTCAAGTTCAAGTTGCTGCTGATTCTTTATTTCTTCAGTTTCAAATAAGTTTTGTTGAGTTTTTTCTAGTTGATCTGAAGTTTCGGATAGGTTTTTTTCTGTTTGTAATCTTTCGTTTTGGGCCCTTTGAACTTGTTCTTTAGATTTTTCTTCTATATTTTTTACTTGTTCCGATTTAATATGTTTGTCGATTGTAGCAAATTGCTCAAAATATTTCATTGTATTTTCCGAATCGCCTAATAGTTCAAAGTTTTCGGCAAGCATTCCATAGCAACTGCGTATTAATTTAAGATTATTGAATTCTTTAGCGTATCCCAATGCATCCTTAATACATTTTATTGCTTCTTGATTTCTCGAGAGGTTTTTTAAAACAGAAGCTTTATTCATTAAGCCTGAATATATTCCCTCATTTTGATTTATTTGACGGGCAATATCTAATCCTTTATTAAAGTTTATTAAAGAATTTTGATAATCTTCCTTATCAGAATAAATCAGACCAATATTATAGTAAATTGATTTTTGTCCATTTAAATTCTTATTGGCTCGATTTAATTGTAAGGATTCTGTGAAATATTCTACTGCTTCTGAATATTTCTCATTTTCCCAATACAGATATGCAATCTTATTTAAAAAATTTGATTGCTGAATGGTATTTTTATTTGCACTATATTTTTCAACTTCAGATTTATACTCATCAATTTTATTTTGAACAGATGAATCTAGATTCTGAGCAAGACTATGAAAATTAGTGAGTAGAATTGCTATAAGAAAAAATAGGAAAATTATTCTTTTGTACATATCATATTTTTTCCGAAAAATTATTCTATAAAGAATTTAATTGTCTTTTGACTTTTATTACCTAGTTTATCAATTGAAGTAACCTTTATTGAATATAATTGATTTTTCTGAAAGCCTTTAATTAAGCTTGTATATGGTTTATCCGGCATTCCATTCACGGAGTATAATAGTTTTTCAAAACCAACAGATGCATCTGTTGAGGATAAAAATAATACTACATGGCTAGGATATAAATCGTAGATTTCACCATCAATAGTTTTCTTATTATCAGTAAAAAAACTAAATCGGAAGAAAATTTCGGGACCTGTATTGTCTTCAACGCAGATAAACGATTTTGTACTTGAATTATCAACGTTGTCGTAACCTGTATATGTTACTGAGTGTATTCCATCGCTATTAATACTAAAAGCTCCGGCATATTCAATTATTTCCTTGTTGTCGATACTATATTCCATTTTTTTAAAACCGGCAGCATCATCTTTAGCAGCAAGTCTAATTTTGGTATTTGAAGTTATAAAAGCGGTATCTTTATCAATAAAGTTTGCTCCATTAAAACTATGACCAAGCGTAGGCCCGGATAAATCAACATATGAAATATTAGATTTATTTGTTAATATGGTTTTTATTATCTGATTGTTTACATTGTCGGTTACAAATGTTTTAATATTTAGTTTTCCAGATTTAGCCAGATAAAATGGTTTAGTATATTCCGCAAATTCACCACCATTAATCGAATATCTTATTTCATTTACACCTGCTTTGTTATCCATTGCAGTAAGTTTAACCTTGCTTCGCCCAGATGAATATTCTTTTCCGTTAGCAATAAAAGTATTACCCATCAACTCATCAACAACCATTGGTGGAGTTTTGTCGATATAAAATTTATATTCTTTTTTGATCTCTTCATTTCCTGCATTATCAATTGAGTAATAAGCAATTGTGTGTTCTCCTTCTTTTAATCCGGAAATTACTATTGGAGTTCGGTAATTATAAAGGGTCCTTCCATTTATTGCAAAAACAGTTTTTTTAATTTTAGAATTTTCATCACTTGATTCTAACACGATTTTTGATCTTCGAGATATAATATCCTTATATAAATCTGCATCAATACTTAATTTTGTTACTGGTTTTGTAATGTCAAGTTTTATATAAATAGATTTTGGAACCTCTGCATTTCCAACATTATCAACAGAGTAAAATTTGATTTTGTATATTTTTTCCTCGTTAAGAGTAATTGAAGAGCTATATTTTTTATAGGGCAACCCGTTAATGGAAATGTAAGTGTCTTCAAGTCCAGATGTTGCATCGTAAATATTAAACTTAACTTCTAAAGTTTCATTTAAATAATAAACAGAGTCTTTTTTGTACGTTTTTTTGTTATCAAAAGAAAATGTTGAGATAGGAGCTTTACTATCGGAGTAAATCTCATAAATAATATCTTCTAATGGATAAATAATTTTTTTTGTAACTGTATCTACTTTCGAAGGAGACCTAAAAGTGTTGTAGCCTTCTGTATCGAAATACATTGGGTTGGCATATTTTTTAGAATCTGCGCTAGGCATTAAAAGATATGTTTTCGCATTATCGCTTGCTGAAGTGGAAATACGAAAATAAATAGGTAAATCCTTGTTGGCGTATAATTTACCATTTTCGGATCTATAGATTTTATTTTTATGTTTTAATGGTTCTTGGGAATTGCCTTGGTTTGCAAAAAAAAATGTGCTGACAAATAAAAAAAGAATAATTTTGAATGATCTCATAATTGTAGGTTTACTGAGTATTTATAAGCTAATTGTTAGTTATACGTGTTTATTTAAAAAGGTTTTCGAAATTTAAAATAAAACTCTCATAAATAGTAATCTTTTTAATTTTTATTTAGGACAGAAAGATTTATTTATCGAAGTAAAGTAATAATACCTGAAATTCTTTCCGCACCGTTTTTTAAATATATTATGTAATAATAAGCATCCATTGGTAGTTTTTTGCCATTTAATGATCCATCCCAATACTGTGATTCTTCATATCCTTTTGAATAGAAAATACGCTTTCCAGATCTATCGAAAATTTCAATTTCAGCTTGTGGATATAACTCGTTTAAATTTATTACCCATTTATCGTTAATGTTATCATCGTTAGGACTAAATGCAGAAGGTATTTCTAAACAGGATTCAAAAGCACTATGAAGAGTGAAGGTGCTTGCAATTTCACAAAAGCTAGAATCAGTTATCAGAACTTTATAAATTCCGGATCGCACATCATAAAGATTTAAATCAGCACTTCCATTATCCCAATATACAGTATATGGTGTTCTTCCGCCAATAATATTTAATTCAATAAATCCATCACTAATGTCGGGGCAGGTTGGTTTTCTTAAAACCGGAGTTATCATTAATTCTTCAGGCTCAATAATTTCAAGGGTTGTGTCAATAATACAATCTAGCTGATCTATAATTGTAATATCATAAACTCCAGGTGACATAAAATCTTGAACAGAGTCATCAAAATCATTAGACCAATAATATGAAAGTGGTGTAGTTCCGCCAAATATAGAAATTCCGATGTGCCCATCATTGAACCCAAAACATGTTACATCATTTTTATCAATTGTAGCTATCATCTTATCTGGTTCCGTTAGCGTAATATTTGAAGTTTCTATACAATTGTTAGCATCTAAAATATCAATTGTATAATCATTGGGTTGTAAGTTGGTTGCTATATTCGTATTTAAACCAGCGTCATGACTCCAAATATAATTGTACGGACTTGTTCCCCCTGTTGGGTTCAATGAAATTTCACCATTATTAAATCCAAAACAAGTAATATTTGTTGAAGACATATTGCTTATTATTTGTTCTGGTTCTGTAATTTCAACAGAATTTGTTGTGGAACAGTTATTATCGTCAGTGATTGTAACATAGTATGTATTTGCACTTAAACCAAAAATAGAATCAACAATTTCACCAGTTGACCATTCAATATCGTATAATCCGGTGCCACCGACAATTTCAATCATAATTGTTCCGTCTTCGTATCCAAAACAAGTAGAATTTGTTTCATTCAGATTTGCTTCAATTAAATCTGGCTCAGTGATTATTGCGGTATCGTAAAGTTCGCAACCTTTATAATCAGTTATGGTTACATAGTAATCTCCCTCATATAAATTTGCTTGATCTTCTACATCTGTAATTAATCCGTCACCATTAGATGTTGACCATAAATATGTATATGGAGTTTCAGTATTTCCACCTTCAACATATAAATCAATAGTTCCATTATTATCACCATTACACAAAATATTGCTTGTTGTAATACTGTCAAAATAGGTTGGAGGTTCGAATACATTTGTTGAATCAATTGCCAGACATCCTTGCCAGTCGCTAACTGTAATATAATATTTACCACCAGAAAGACCAGTTTGATCTTCAATATTAGTTATTAGTCCTGTTCCATCTGGTGTAGACCAGCTGTAAATATATGGAAGAGGTGAAAAAGGATCAGTAAAGAAATCAACATTATTACCTCCCGAAACAATTAAATCAAGAGTTCCATCAGCATCTCCTGCGCATGAAATCCTATTTGAAATTATTGTGTCAATTTGTAATATTTCAGGTTCATATATTGTCGTTGATTCAATATTACTACAGCCTTCGGCATTATACGCAGTAACTGTATATGATCCTGGAGATAGGTTGTTAATAATTGCAGTTGTTTCACCGGTTGTCCACGAGTATAAATCCAAACCAACAACTGATATTTCTGCCGATCCATCATTTTCACCATTACAAGTTACATGGTGCGGGGAAATTTCAATAGAAGCCGGTGGAGGTTCAGAAACCGCAACTAAAGTATCTTGTGCACATCCTTTCCAGTCGGTTACCGTTACATAATAATTACCTCCGTTTAAACCGCCAATGGAATCAGTAGATTCTCCGTTTGACCATATATATGAATATGTTGCATTTCCACCTGTTGGATCAAGAATTATATAAGCATCGCCAATTCCGAAGCAAGATACACTTCGAACTGTATCGATAACCGGAATAAGCCTGTAAGGTTGTTCAACAATTATCGAATCGATTTTCATACACGATTGATTATCAGTTATGGTTACTGTATAATTCCCAATTGGTAATCCCGTTGCCAAAGAGTCTGTTTGACTTAAAGGATCATCCCATTCGTATGAAAATAAGTTAACACCATTTTCAGCAATTACAGAAGCTGTTCCGTTTGATTCCAAATAACAAATTACACTATCGGCAGACATATAAGTATCGGCAGTTGGATGAACAGTAATTGAATCTGTTATGATAGGACCGTCGGCACACCCTGTTAATCCTGCTAAAGGAGTAATTGAATACCTTACTACCAGTGGATAAGCTGGCAATGCCGTTGCATTGTTTAATAAATCTTCGATAATATAACCATCAACACGGTTCGAATTTCCAAAATCTCCTGTTAATCCTGGATCAGCCAAAGAGGTGTAATCAAAAGTTACAAACCCGTTTGTTAAGATTGTTGGAGTATTTAATGTGATATGCGTACGAGTATCATTACAAATAGTATCACGGAGTATGGTTGTTATAACACGAGGTGTAGGATTAATCCAAATATCAATGGTAATTACTTCTCCTGCATCTGTACATTCATTTTCATCTGAAGCATTCACTGTCCATGGTGTAATAACATACTGCACAAGTTGCTCACTATCTGAAATATTATCTAATGGTTGAATTATTGCAGAACCAATATTTTGTCC
>JAQIBH010000204.1 GCA_027859205.1 Bacteroidales bacterium
TTATTAAACATTATAATATTATTATTTAAAATTAAATATTATGGTTCAAATCATCTTAAATATATATTTTTATAGGATTTTCTAAAAATGATATTTTAAAATCCATGCAGCAAAAGAAATTAGTCATTGGCATTTTCGATCATCCTTTATTTGGACTTTTAATGCTTCCATATATTGTTGTGATTAAACCCAATTATGGCTTTTATCATATTGAAGTAAAAATCTCACAATTAAATATTAGTAAGTACATAAACGAATTCACAGAAAATGAACAACAATTAGTTAAATGGATTGATGAATATAGCGATCAGAATCTCCATAAAATTTTCTCGAAAAAGCGTGGGCAAACAACTGTTAATTTTATAGCCAATTTAAAAAAGGAATATATCGATGGTTTTATAAGACCGTACATCGAAAAGCGAATGGTAAAATGTACTGATTTGCTTCAAGAAATGGATATGGATCTTTATTTTAAGGAGAAACCAAAGTATATAAATTCTGACAACAAAATTGAAGTAACAAAAGGTAAAACCATTTCGGTTTTTAATATTACAAAACTCGAAAATGAAAGCCAGTATTATCTTACCATCAAACATAATAATAAAGATCTGATTTTATTAGAAAAGTCAAGTTTTATTTTAACTGAGAATCCTTGCCGAATAATTATTGAAAATAAACTACATATTTTTGATGATATAAATGCAAAGAAGCTGCTTCCATTTTTCAATAAAGAATGTATTCGCATTCCTAAAACATCGGAAAAGAAATGGTTTGAGACATTTGCTCTTGAGAGTATTAAACAATATCAAGTAAAGGCTAAAGGCTTTGAAATAAATAAAATCGTTACAAACAAAAAAGCTGAATTAAGCTTTGAAAGAAACTTACTCGGTGAACCAACTTTGATTTTATCATTTAAGTATAACAACCAGATAAATTTCATTGCAAATCAAGGATTAAATTCTTCCGTAAGATTTGAAGATAAAAACGGAGAATATATTTTTCATAAAATTGAGCGTGATTTTGACTGGGAAAACGAGCAAATTAAAAAACTAATATCAATTAATCTGAATAATAGTACAGATTCTCATTTTCAACCTAATGGATTTGAAGACGTTAGCAAAGAAGACAAGATTTATGAATTTATAAAGTGGCTCAGTGTAAATAAAGAAAAAATAAATTCTTTTGGGATTGAGCTGATTCAAAAAAAACAGGAATCACAATACGCACTTTTCGAGCCAAGTATTCAGTCGAAGGTGAAAGAAGATAATGATTGGTTCGATATCCGAATAACTATTCAGATTGGAGAATTCAGCATTCCGTTTACAAAATTCAGGAAAAATATCTTGAATGGAATACGTGAATTTAAATTACCAAACGGTGAAATAGCGATACTGCCACAAGAGTGGTTTGAGCAATACAAGGAACTTTTCCAATTTGGTCGTGATGTAGATAAAAACATTCAATTAAATAAACATCATTTTGGCTTAATTGAAAACTCTGTTCCCGGAAACAGTAAATCTATAATAGAAAAATACAAAAATCTTGTAAACAGTCAAGATCAAAAGCAGTATGACTTACCTAAAGGATTACACGCAACATTAAGACCGTATCAGAACGATGGATTTGCCTGGATGCAAGTTTTGCAGGAAAATAATTTTGGTGGTTGTTTAGCAGATGACATGGGCCTAGGAAAAACTGTACAAACGCTCACATTACTATTAAACGCGAAAGGAAAATTAAACGGAGAAAACTATCAGCTCAAAGAAAAACCAAGCATTGCACAACTTGATATTTTTGATACTAATTCTAAGCAAGCGACTCCAAATTCTGCTACATCGATAATAGTAATGCCAACATCGCTAATTCACAATTGGGAAAAAGAAATCAAAAAATTTACCCCTGACCTGAAATGTTTTAAATTTGTTGGACAAAATAGGCCCAAAGACATTCGATTATTCAAAAATTTTGATATTATTCTTACTACTTATGGAATTATCCGAAATGATTTTGAGCTTTTAAAAACATATAAATTCTTTTATCTGATATTAGATGAAAGTCAGTTTATAAAAAATCCTGACTCAAAAATTTATAAGTCGATAAATCAACTAAATTCAGAGCATAGATTAGTTTTAACAGGAACACCAATCGAAAATTCCTTAACTGATCTTTGGGCACAAATCAACTTTTTAAATAAAGGACTTTTGGGAAATCTTCGCTTTTTTAAACGTGAATTTGTACAGCCAATAGAAAAAAATACCGATCCCGAGAAAAAAGAAAAGTTGCAGCAATTCATTCAACCGTTTGTACTAAGGAGGACTAAAAATCAAGTTGCGAAAGATTTACCAGACAAGATAGAATCTGTTATTTATTGTGACATGAGCGAAGAGCAAAAATCTTTGTACGAGGAAGAAAAATCCAAGATTCGGAATTCCATAATGGAAAGGATTGAAAAGAGAGAAGTTAAACCAACAATTTTAGCTATTGAAGGATTGAATAAACTTCGACAAATTGCAAATCATCCCGTACTAATTGATGAAACATACACTTCAGAATCGGGTAAATATGAAGAGATAACACGCAATATAGAAAATTTAATTGCAGAAAAACACAAGGTTCTGATTTTCTCGGCCTATGTAAAGCATCTTAATTTATTTTCAAATTATTTGGAAGAAAACAATCATCCGTATTCGATGCTAACAGGGAAAACTCAAAATCGTAATCATATTATCGATGATTTTCAAAGCTCGGTTGACAAACACGTTTTTCTGATTCAGATAAAAGCCGGTGGAGTAGGATTAAATTTAACTGCTGCCGATTATGTGTTTATTATTGATCCTTGGTGGAATCCTGCGGTTGAAGAGCAAGCAATTAACCGTACACATAGAATTGGCCAAGATAAAAAAGTCATGGTGTATCGATTTATTTCTACAGATACCGTCGAAGAAAAAATACAACAATTGAAAGCCCGAAAATCAAAATTGGCAGATTCTTTCATTAATACAGAACAGACAACACAAAAAATGAATCTTACAAAAATTTTGGAATTTTTAAGTTAATTTATTATTCAATTTCAGATTTTATTTGATAAATAACGTTTTTCTTTTGATTAAGACTCTTCTGTTTTGTAACTTTTCGTGGTAAAAGGAAGTAAAAATTATTAAATTATTAAACTTAAATATTATGAAAAACTTTTTACTTAAATTATCAACTACCACACTATTTATTATTTTATATTTAATATCAAATCAAGTTTTAGCCCAAGATCCAGAAACAGAAACCTTAAGTAGGGACGAACTTAAATTAATAAGATTAGAAACAAAAGTAAAAAGATTTGAGGCTAAGATAGAAGCAACTGAAGCAAAAATTGCCGTAGCAGATAGTATAATTCAAGCAGGTATAGAGATAGGTAATATGGCTTCAATTGAATTGAGAGTTATTGCAAAAGAGGATAAGCTATTCGTAAAAGAAAATAATGGCCAACGAAAAGTATTGGCAAAAAAATTAAGAAAAGCTGACGACGAAGACGTAAAGTCAATTGAATCCGAGATAAAAGCAATTGATGCAGTTTATAAAACCGCAATAAGAGCTTTTGACAAAAGATATAGAGTGGAAGAAAAGATATTAGTAAAAGCAAAATCTAACGATGATAAAGGAAAAGTGAAACTAAAACAATACAAACCTAAACTAAAAGAATACCTAAAAGCTTTAGAATTGGCAAAAGAAAATTTAGCTGCATTTAAAACTGAAAAGAATTTGTAAGTGTTAAAAGTTTAAGTAATTTAAGCAGGCTTACTTCATATTGTAAGCCTGCTTTTTTAAAAAAATTACATCTTTTGTTATACAATAATTAAAGCATATCCGGAGCTTCTGGATATTTATCTTTTGGTGTGCTTTCAATTGCTTGTTGAAGCATTTCAACTAATTGATCTTTATCTTTTGACAATGTACCTTTCAAAATCAAATTATTTGAAACATGATTGCTCCTAAAAATAATATTCTCACTATTAATGTTTTCAATGAACAATTTTAGTTCCAAGAAAAGTTCAACAATTGTTTGCTGTTGATAATCTCCTATAAACTTCTTTTTGAAATGCTCTAAACCAAATGGTAAACTCAAAGTTAAAGTTGAAAGAAATTTGGGGTTTATCATATTTATTATTTCTGCTGATTTTATAGCATGTTGCTCAGAATACATTTTCCCGCCAAGTCCGTTAAGAATCATAATAGAAGTATCGATTCCTGCATTATGAGCTTTTAAAATTCCATCTACCGTTGAATTAAAAGTTTCTCCCTTATTTATCAACTTTAAAAGCTCATTATCGCCTGTTTCAATTCCCACATACAATAACTTTAAACCTCGACCTCGCAAATCCCTTAACTCACTTTCCGATTTAATTAAAATATCTTTTGGCAAAGCATAAGATGAAATACGCTGTAATTTCCCAAACTGAATATTAATTTCATCGAGAATAGGAAGCAGTTTATTGGCTGATAAAACAAAAGCATTACCATCGGCTAAAAAAATCTTTTTAACTCCACTATAAACATTTGACAATTTCTCAATCTCTGGTTTTAGATCTTCTAAACTTCGAGCTTTAAATTTTTTTGAAGTATACATTTCGCAAAACGCACACTTATTCCACGAACAACCCAATGTTGCTTGAATTATTGCTGACCTTGCTTCGCCTGGTGGTCGAAAAACAGGTTCATCATATTTTACGGAATTAAAAAACATTATATATTTACTAAATTCTTAAATTCCTTAAATGGAATGTTTAAAAGAAGTAAACGATAAGATTTTTCAATGGTAGAACAAAACATACGTTTATACTTTAGTGATTCAAAAAATATTTGCACATAAGCAGTTTCCAATGGCAGATTAATAATATAAACACCTAATTTTTAATTATCTGTATCGCTATATTCATCTATTAATAATGACATTTTAGAAAACTTTGATATATCAAAATTAAAAGAACAATCTCTCATGTCAGTCAGCATATAATGCACTTTTGTAAAATCCGGATGTTCCCTAAAATCCTTAGCAAATCATAAAGTTCTTCAAAAGATTTAACTCCAGGCTCCAACTTAGCTACTCCAAAACTTAATTCCGGATATATCTCATATCTATTATTCATAAAGGGAAAGATAAAATTTTAATTAGTTCTCAAACTTAAGTAAAGTTAGTTGATCTTATTTAAAAAAATAAGAAATATCATCACTTTTTTTCGATATTCTATGTATATCCAATAATCTCCTGAAATTTTTGTATACTCTTCATTCTCCATTAAAGTATTATATTTGCGCCTCATAAAAAGTTGAAGGATGATATCAGTTGATGGATTAACAGTTGAATTTAGTGGAACAAGTCTTTTTAAAGACATATCGTTTGTTATAAACGAAAAAGACAGAATTGCTTTGATGGGGAAAAACGGTGCTGGGAAATCAACTATTTTAAAAATAATCGCAGGTGAACAAACTGCTTCAAAAGGAAGAATTTCAGCACCAAAAGACGCAATTATTTCCTATTTGCCTCAACTTTTATTGACAGAAGATAAGCGAACTGTTTTTGAAGAAACTGCACAAGCTTTTGCACAAATTTTTGAAATGGATCGCCAAATTCAGGAAATAAACAAAGAGCTATCTGTCCGTACTGATTATGAATCGGCTAGTTATTTCGAACTTATTGAAAAAGTATCGGTTTTAAGTGAGAAATTCTATTCCATTGAGGAGATAAATTATGATGCTGAAGTTGAAAAAATTCTTCTTGGATTAGGTTTTGTGCGCAAAGATTTCAATCGTCCAACTAGTGAGTTTAGTGGAGGTTGGCGTATGCGAATTGAATTAGCAAAAATACTGCTTCAAAAACCTGATCTTATTTTGCTCGATGAGCCAACCAATCATCTTGATATTGAATCAATACAATGGCTAGAAGAGTTTCTTATTAACAGTGCAAAAGCGGTGATTGTAATTTCTCACGATAGAGCATTTATTGATAATATTACAACACGCACAATTGAAGTAACAATGGGGCGTATTTATGATTACAAAGTGAATTATTCCAGTTACATGCAACTAAGAAAAGAAAGACGTGTGCATCAGCAAAAAGCTTTTGACGAACAAAAAAAGATGATTGCTGAAAACCAAGTTTTCATTGACCGATTCAAAGGAACTTATTCTAAAACTCTTTCAGTACAATCGAGAGTTAAGAAGCTTGAAAAGTTAGAAATTGTAGAAGTTGATGATGAAGATAATTCAGCTCTTCGATTGAAATTTCCACCATCGCCAAAATCGGGCAGCTATCCTGTTATCATTGATGATTTATCTAAAAAATATGATGATCATACTGTTTTTGCCAATACCAACCTAACTATTGCACGTGGCGAAAGAGTTGCTTTTGTAGGTAAAAATGGCGAGGGAAAATCAACTCTTGTGAAGGCCATTATGAGCGAAATTGATTATACAGGGAAGTTAGCCCTTGGACATAATACACTTATTGGATATTTTGCACAAAACGAAGCCTCTTTACTTGATGAAAAACTTACAGTTTTTCAAACCATAGATGATATTGCAGTTGGCGATGTGAGAACTAAAATTAAAGATTTGTTAGGAGCTTTTATGTTTAGCGGAGATAGTATTACCAAAAAAGTTAAAGTTCTCTCAGGAGGTGAAAGAACCCGCCTAGCAATGATTAAACTTTTATTAGAACCAGTTAATCTTCTGATTCTGGATGAACCTACAAATTATCTTGATATGAAAACTAAAGATATTCTTAAAAGAGCTTTACAGGATTTTGATGGTACTTTGATATTGATATCTCATGATCGTGATTTTCTCGATGGACTTGTTGAAAAAGTATATGAATTTGGAAATAAAAAAATAAAGGAACATTTAGGTGATATTAATAGTTTCCTTAAGGAAAAAAGGATGGATAATCTTCGGGAAATTGAACGAAGAAAAAAACTTTAGTATAATATAATCAGCAAGTCAGGTGCTTAGCGGATTAACTAAAAAGTTAATACAATAATAGCACTGCCAGGCAAATATAAATAGTAAAGACGCTTAGCAACTAGAGCCTCTACAATAACGTAATACTATAGTGTCTATAAAGTTCACGATGCTAATTCTTTATTTATTATGTTGATTAGGCAGTTTAAATATAATAATTCATCTTTGAAAATATAAATTGAAATAAACATCCAACATAAATGAAAATGACATTAATTATAAGCATATCAATAATTGTAACTATTCTGCTTGGAATAAATATATTTATATGGGTGAATCCTATTTTTGGTGCCAAACCAAAATTTATTAACAAGGAAAAGTTAGCGGCATCACCCAATTTCAGAAATGGTAAATTCCAAAATTCGTAACCTACTAAAATGATGACAGGTGAAGATTCGTTTGGAAAGATATTCAAAAAATTTATTACCGGTGTTGAAAACGATCGCCCTAAAAAACCAATAGAATCAAAAGCTTTTGACAAAGAATCATTTATTACTAATACAGATGTAATTAACTACACTTGGTTTAGCCATTCAACTGTTTTAATTAATTTGAATGGTAAAATAATTATTACCGATCCTGTATTTACAAAAGCAGCTTCTCCTGTCCCATTTTTTAATAAATCATTTGATTACGACAATGATTATTCCGTTGACTTACTGCCAGAGATTGATGTTGTTTTAATTTCACATGATCATTATGATCATTTAGATTATAAAACAATAAAGAAGTTAGATTATAAAACTAAGAAGTTTATTGTTCCTCTTGGCGTTGATGCGCACTTATTACGATGGGGAATATCGAAAGATAAAATTGAAATTGCCGATTGGGGCAATTCTATTCTATATAACACAAGCTTATTGTTTACTTCTACTCCTGCCCGTCATTTTTCAGGTCGAGGAAATCGCGACAGAGATAAAACATTATGGTGTTCGTGGGTAATTGAATCTGGAAATAAAAAAATATTTTTTGGTGGAGATTCAGGATATGGAAAGCATTTTAATGAAATTGGGAATGATCATGGTCCTTTTAACTTAACATTAATTGAATGTGGCCAATACAATGAAAATTGGGCACAAATTCATGCTTTGCCAGAGCAAACTGTTCAAGCTCATATAGATTTAAAAGGTCATACTTTACTTCCTATCCATTGGAGCAAATTCAGGCTTAGTGTCCATTCCTGGACTGAACCTATTGAACGTGCTAAAACTGTTGCTGCAAAAAACAATGTTCATTTGCAGAACTCTAAAATTGGCGAAACAATCCATCTAAATTCAATTCATTGAAGCAAATCGTTTAATAGAAAAATTTGATGAATTGAATTATTGTGATGATAGCCATTTTATAGCTGCCTCTTTTGTTGAAAACACCTCGAATCTATAGTTTTTCATTGCACTCATTCTTTTATACAGCATTGAATATGCAGTTTCTTTAGGATACGAGGTAATAATTGCATCGATTATAAAATCATAATGTTGAAGTGATTGAATATTTGCCTCAATAACCAGTTCCAAATCAGCTCTTGATAAAATCATGTTCGCTCTTGTTGAATCAGTTAGGATTTTTAATTTCCGAGGATATGATTTGTTCAGCCTGGTAGCATCAATATAATCAATAAAGTTTTTTTTAGTAATTTCACCTTCGAAAGAGGAATACAAGTAATTATCAATATTGTTAAATTCTACTTTAATCATATACTATTATTTATCATATAGTTAATTAATTTGTTACATAAAACAAAAGATTAATTTCTTTTCATACAATACGTAAAACTCAAACTTCTGTTTAGGCTTTAACATTCTATAGAAATCTAAATGAATTATGTAAATAAGGACTGTATATTACCTTCTCAAATATTTTTCTAATATTTCTATTAACCTTTCTTCTTCAATAGGTTTTGAAATGTAATCGTCGCAACCTGCTTCTATAGCCATTTGCCTGTCAGATACCATTGCATAAGCAGTTTGGGCAATTATTGGTATTTTTGGATTAATTTTTTTTATTTCTTTTGTAGCTGCATAACCATTCATAATTGGCATCCTTACATCCATTAATATTAAATTAACTGTTTGGTTTTGTTTATACATTTCAACAGCCTCTTTTCCGTTTTTCGCGTGGATATAATCAATTTTAAGATCAGAAAGTACTTCTTCTAAGTAATTAAAACTAACCATATCGTCTTCGACAATTAAAATTTTAATATTATTAAAGCTACGCAACATTTTCATTTCTGTAGTTTCTTCATTAATTTCTTTATTAGCATACTCAAATGGTAATGTAAAATAAAATTGTGATCCCTTGTTTATTTCTGATTCAACCCAAATTTCGCCATCCATTTTATTAATCAGACCTTTGCAAATCGCTAATCCCAAGCCTGTTCCGCCATACAATATATCTTTGTGATCTTCAATTTTTTGGAATCTGTTAAAAATATTATAATGATGTTTCTTTGGAATTCCTATACCTGAATCTTTAACAAAAAATTCAAGTTGATTTTTTTTAATTTCATATCCAAAATCGATTTGACCCTGATCGGTAAATTTTAATGCATTACTAATTAAATTCGTAATAATTTGATGCAAGCGCGAAGAATCTAATGTTACTGTTATCTCATTTATCGATACATCTGTAATTAAATTAATTGTAATTCCTCTTTCTTTTGCCTGCAATTCAAAAAAAGACGAAATGTTTTTCAGGAAAGCATTTAATTCGAAATGGTCTTTGGATAAATCAATTTGGCCCGTCTCAATTCGCGATATATCCAAAATATCATTTACAATATGTAAAAGTTGATTACAACTGCCTACAACTATATCAGTAAAAGAACTTTGTTTTTCAGGTGATAAATCTTTTTTCTTAAGCATTTTTGCAAAGCCGATAATTCCATTCATTGGTGTTCGAATCTCATGCGACATATTTGCCAGAAAAGAAGATTTTAATCGATCGCTTTCTTCGGCTTTTTCTTTAGCCAGGTTAAGTTCTTCGATCGTTTGGTTGAGCTCCTCGTTCATTGAAAGATACTCTTCATTTTGTTCTTTCACTTGACCTTCACTAATTTCAGCCTTTTCCTTTGCATATTTCAGCTCTTTATTTGTTTTCTCCAGATCAAGGGCTTTTAATTTTAAATCTGATTGACTGTTTATCATTTTCTTTTGAATAATACCATAACTCAAAACAACTAAGATTCCTAATAAGGTTAATACTGAACAAGCTGTAATCCATGAAATTGGTTTTGAAGTAATTGAACTAATTGTTTCATTCAAATTAATATTATTACTAACAAATAAAATTCCTGCAATGATCATTGATATTAAACTAATAAGAATAGCAAATAATCCGTATTTTATATCAAGGAAGACCGTTGTTAATACCATGAATGTAAGAAATAACGGGATTGCAGCTCCTGAAAATGCATAAACAATTATATTTACCAGTGCCAGAAGATATATACTAATTAGAATAACAGACACACTTACTAAATAAGGTATCCTTTTTCGAAATAAAGTAATTATTAAAACCGGGCTATAAAATAACAAATAGGAAAGTGCAGTAATGTGCTGCTTAAGCATCAAGGCTTCAATAAAGCTAATTACAATTGCAGGTAAGCCAATAAAATTTATAATAAGAAGAATTAAAAATAACAACTGCTTTCTTGCATCCTGAATAGTTTCATTTGGCTTATTAGAAATATTTAAACTTAATTTAAACATAATCCAGTGCAATACGTTTATTTTTAATTAAATATAGGCATTTTTATTAATAGCTATCCATTTATTAAATATTTCTTTAGCAAGTTAATTAACTTATCTTCTTCAATAGGTTTTGCAATATAATCGTCGCAACCAGCATTTAATGATTTTTCTTTATCGCCATGCACGGCATAAGCTGTTTGTGCAATTATTGGTATTTTAGAGTTTATCTTTTTTATTTCTTTCGTGGCAGTATATCCATCCATTTCCGGTAATTTAATATCCATTAGTATTAGGTCTATTCCCGGGTATTTCTTAAACATTTCTATTGCTTGTTTACCATCTTTTGCAAGAATGTGTTTCATTTTTCTGCTTTCTAAAATTTCTTCTAAATAAGAAGCATTCGTTTCTTCATCTTCAACAATTAGAATTGTAAAGCCAGATAAATTACTTTCAAATATTTTCTCCTGCTGTTTTGTAAGCTTCTTTTTTGTTGATGTTTTGTATGGAATAGTAAAATAAAACACCGCACCCTTATTTTCTTCGGACACAACCCAAATTTCGCCTCCCATTTTTTCTAATAAACCTGAGCAAATTGAAAGACCTAAACCTGTTCCTCCATATAACTTTGTGGCATGATTTTCTATTTTATGAAACCTATCAAATATATCTTTCTGATATTTCTTAGAAATCCCTATTCCTGTGTCTTTAACAAAAAACTCCAATTGGTTTCCTTTAATTTTATATCCAAAATCAATATTACCCTTATCGGTAAATTTTAAAGCGTTCCCGATTAAATTAAAAAATATCTGTTTAAATTTCGATTTATCAACCAGAATAACAGGGTTTTTAATTGATACATCAGTAATTAAATTCAGACTTAAACCCTTTTCATCTGTTCTAATCTTAAATAATGTTAAAATATCATTTAAAATACTATCCAAATTGATTTCTTCTTCAAATAAATCAATCTGCCCAGTTTCAATTTTAGAAACATCTAAAATATCATCAATAATGCTTAAAAGCTGATTCCCACTATCAACAATAATACTGGTATAGCGATTTGATTTTTCTAATGAATTCCCTGGTTTTTGAAGCAATTTAGAAAAACCCATAATACCATTCATAGGTGTGCGAATTTCATGCGACACATTCAGTAAAAATGATGTTTTTAAACGGTCGCTTTCTTCAGCTTTTTCTTTGGCATTGATTATTTCTTCGTCAGCCTTTTTCCGTTCAATTGAAATACTTATTTGTTCGGCAATAAATTCAAGCATTTCCTTATCTGATTCATCATACGCAAATTCATCGGTGTAACTTTGAACTGCAAATGCTCCGGTTATTTTTCCATTTACTAATAGTGGTACACCTAACCAAACTTTAGAGTCAGCACCAATTATTTCGACATCTCCATTTTCTACAAGTTTTATTTTAACATCTTTCGTAACCAATAAAGACTTCTTTGTTTTAACAACCCATGCTGTCAATGATTTACCTGCTGGAAAAGAAGTAATCTTATCTTTTTGATCAATATGAAACGGTAATGTAATTGTATCAGTTTTATTATCGTAAAGTGCTACAAAGAAGTTTGTTGTATCGATAATAGCGCCCAGTTCTTTTTGTATCAGAGCAATTAATTTTTCAAGATTATCTGTTGTACTAACGGCATTGGAAATATTATATAACGCCTTTTGGATTTGCTCCGTACGTTTGCGTTCAGTAATGTCTTTAGCAATTACACAATTGATCTCCTTGTCTCCAAATTGCATGAAATTAACCGTTAATTCAACGGGGAAGGTACTTTTATCTTTTCTCTGATGAATAGTATGGAGGATAAATGATTTCTTTTCTTTCAGTTCGGTCCAATGATCCTTCCAGATTTCTACAGGGAAATTAGGATCTATGTCATGAAAGGTCATCGTGAGCAGCTCTTCTTTAGAATATCCTAAAACCTTTACAGCTTCATCATTTACATAAATAAATTTCGCATCAGGTCCCATCCAGTACACTGCATCGGTTAAATTATCAACTGAGAACTGAGTAAGCTGCAATGCATCATTCGTCTTCTTGCGATCAGTGATATCGGTAATAAATCCTTCAAGATAAAGAAGTTCGTCATTGTCTGAATATATACCACAGCCTCTTTCCCAAATCCAACTGAGTTCCTTATTTTTTTTGATTATAGGATATTCATATTCAAAAATGGCTTTATTTTTCAATATTTTCTTCCACTTATCCCAAATTTTCTCCTGATAATCTGTTTCTATGATATCATTAAAAGCAATATTTTTATTATTTATAAAATCATCAGGAGAGTAACCGGTAATATCCTCACAACCTGCACTTATATATTTCATTGTCCAGTTTTTATCATTTTTACAACGATATGTAAAACCCGGCAGATTATTCAATAATGTTTCGTAAATACGCTCTCCTTTTCCTAAATCTACTTCCGCTTTCTTGCGTTCAGAAACTTCCAGTTTTATATCTTTATAACTATCAATAAGTTCACTCGTCCTTGTCTGAACAAGTTCTTCTAAAGTTTCTTTTTCGCCACGTAATTTATCTTCTGCTACTTTAATACGGAGCATTACATTTACTTGTGCAGAGAGCTCAACGGGGTCGATTGGTTTCGACAAAAAAGCATCGGCACCTATATTCAGTCCCTTAACGCGGCTCTCAGAATCGGTTTTAATAGCGGTAACCATTACCACTGGAATATGTTTTGTTAATTGATTTTCTTTTAGCCGTTTGCAAACTTCGTAACCATCCATTTGTGGCATTATTATATCCAGTAAAATAGTGTCGGGTTGTTCTTTTTGGGCTATTTCAATTCCTTCTTTTCCAGATAAAGTAGTAAGAACCTCACAGTCGGGCATATAGCCATTTATTACTGCTTTAATGGTTATCAGGTTGTCCTGCTGATCGTCGATTGCTAATATCTTTTTCATAATGCCTTAAATTATTGTCATTTGCCCTTTGATCTTTATTCGTTCACCCTTGTTTCATCCTATTATTCTTTTGTGTTCTTTGCGGTTGAGCTTTTTAACAACCAACCTTTTTAACCGCAAGGGTCGCTAAGATTTTACGCAATGTTCGCTATTATTCTGATGTCAATTACTTCATGTTATTTTTTGTCATTTGCCCTTTGATCTTTATTCGATCACCCTTGTTTCATCCTATCATTCTTTTACTTTCTTTGCGTGTTCCTTTGCGTTCTTTGCGGTTTATTCTTTACCGCAAGGGTCGCTAAGATTTACGCAAGGGACGCTATAAATTGTTTACAACTCTTTTAATTCCGTTTTTTATTAATGTAACATTAAAATTTATCAACATTCCCAATTTACAGTTTGAAAGTTTTAAGTAAGTTAATATCTGTGCCAAATGAATATCGTTTAAAGCTTCCACTGATTTAATTTCAATTATTACTTTATTTTCAACTAAAAGGTCAATTCTGTATCCAATTTCAAGTTTTACTTCTTCATATATCAATGGTAATGATTTTTGTTTAATAACATTTAAACCATTTTTTGTAAGTTCATAATATAAACATTCTTCATAAGAACTTTCCAACAATCCAGGTCCTAATACTTTATGGACTTTAAGTGCACTGTCGAATACTACTTTTGATATCTCGTTTTCGGTCATTTAAATATTTCTTTTTGCGTTCTCTGCGTGTTCCTTTGTGTACTTTGCGGTTTACTCTTTACCGCAATGGTCGCTATGTTTTACGCAAGGGACACTATTATTCTGATGTTAATTGCTTCGTGTTATTTTTTGTCATTAGCCTTCGGTGTCATTTAATTGTCATTTGCCCTTCGGGCTTTATTTGCTTTGCTTCATTTGATTGTTACCACTTAATGACTACTTAATGACTACTTAATGACCACTTAATGACCACTTAATGACTACTTAATAACCATTGCATTTCCTTATTTCTACTTTTTAAGTAAGTTAGTAATTTTTTCTTTTAATTCCTCATGATCAATTGGTTTTGCCACATAATCATTGCAACCTGCTTTTAGGAATTGTTCTTTATCTCCTTTCATTACCCTTGCTGTAATTGCTATTACCGGAATATTTTTAGTTTTTTTATTTTCTTTTAATATTTTAACAATTTCTTCGCCATCCATTTTTGGTAAAGACATATCAAGAAGAATCATATCAGGAATCTGAGATTGTGCTGATTTTAATCCCTGCTCTCCATCAAAAGCCTCCGTAATATTATATTTTCCTCCTAATATTGCTTTAATGGTGGTTATACTATCCATGTTATCTTCTACTATTAATACATTGGGTTTTCCTACTTTGTTTTTTTGACTTTGGTGGTCAGGTAGATTTTTATCCTTAGCCTTACTAACTTCGACGGACAAATCTGTTTCGGGTTTGGTCTTTAAATCCGGTTTATTGCCAAGCATGAGTCTAAGCTTAAAAAGTAAACCATTAATATCTACATTGCCTTTGTTAATTAATTGCTGAATATTATTAGAACTCAATATAGATAATTCCGATCGCGTAAGATCTTTCGCAGTAAGAATTAAAACCGGGATATTTTTAGTTACCTCAGAACTTCTCATTTTTTCCAGCACTTCGAAACCATCTATTTCGGGCATCATTAAATCAAGTATAATTCCATCTGGAATTGTATGCTTAACATAATCAAGAGCTTCTTGTCCACCTATGGCAATATCTATTTGGTAACCTTCTCTTTCCAGAATTGATTTCACCTGAATTATTGCATCCTGATTATCCTCAACTAGTAGGATTCGTGTTTGGGAAATATCTTTTCCAGTTTTTATATCATCTTTTATCTTACTTTTTGGTGCCGAAATGTTTGTTTTCGAATCAGCAGTATTAACAATATTGGTTTTATCGTGCCATTTAACAGGAAAAGTAATTGTAAAGACAGAACCTTCACCTAATTTACTTTCAACTTTAATTTTACCACCCAGCGCTGTAATCAATTTGTTAGCAATGGCAAGTCCCAGTCCGGTTCCCTCGTATTGTCGCGAAGATGAACCATCGGCTTGTCTGAATTCATCAAAAATATGAGGGAGCATTTCTTCTGAAATACCAATTCCGGTATCCTTAATTTCGATAAAAACATTTTCTTTGTCGTAGTTAGCTGAAATCATTACAGATCCTTTTTCAGTGAACTTAACTGCATTACTTACAATGTTTAATAAAACCTGATGCATCTTTGATTCGTCTGTTTCTATATTTGGCATATTACCGGCAAAGTTCATATCAAGCGAGATCCCTTTATTCTCTGCAAGCGTCTGCATACTTTCCCTGATAATTGTAAGAAGAGAACGTGTTGAAACAACCTGAGGTAATATATCCATTCTACCGACTTCAATTTTCGACAAATCCAGAATATTATTTATAAGCGATAAGAGTCTTTTACCATTTCGTTCTATGATCTCAAGGTAATTATTTTCATCATCGTTTAGTTTATTTTTTGCCTGCATAATTAATATCTGCGAAAGGGCATTAATTGAATTCAGCGGTGTTCGAAGTTCATGACTCGTATTCGAAAGAAATTCACTTTTAAGTTTATTTGCCGATTCCACCTGATTTCGTTGAGCCTCAAGTTCAAGGTTTTGTTCTTGCAGCTCTTCAGAACTAAGTTGTAATGCATTGGTTTGCTCCTGTAGCTCTTCGGCCTGCTCCTGTAATTCTTCCGATTGGGCTTCGAGTTGTTGGTTTGTTCTTGTTAAGCTATCGGCCAGAATTCGTGTTCTCTCATTCAACAATAAACCTGAATAAGAAGTATTAATAGCCTGCCATGATTGGTTTAATACCTCATAAGCTTCGTTGCTGAATTTATTAATATTTACCAATGAAATTAATGCTACAACTGTTCCTTCAATTAATACAGGAATTGTAATAATTTCTTTTGGCACCAGATCGCCGGCTGTTGTTTTAAATTTAAAATTACTGTCATCAGGAATATCCCGAAGATAAAAAATACTCTTTGTAGCTATTGCGTTCCCGAACTCTCCTTCGGGGTTTTCAGCATCAAAAGTTTTTAATAATGCTTGGTTGGCACCAACAGAAGCGAAATGTTTGTATTCAGATGTTGCTTCATTGAGAATATAAAATGTACTCATACTGGCATCTGTAATTTTCATCAATTGCTTAAGCAATTCAGAACCAAACTCTTGCAAAGAGGATTGTTCGATTACTGTTCTGGAAATATCAGCAACTTCTTTTCGTATTTTTATACCCGATTGTATTGCATCAGTCATCGTATTAAATGCCTGTGCCAATGATCCCAATTCGTCTTTTGATTCAATATTATTTCTAACTGAAAGATCACCTTCTCTAATTTTTTGAGCAACACGATCCATTCCAACAATGGGTTTTGCTATAGATTTACTAATAATAAAAGTAACTATAAATACCAAAATAACCGTAATTAGAAATAATATCACACGCTGCCAAATCATTCTCCAAATCGGGACATTTAGTTCCTCCATATCCTGTTTACACACAAAACCCCAACCGGTTCGCTGTATATATGTATATGCTGCTAAAACTTCTTTACCCCGGTAATCCATACTCTGGGTTATTCCGGTTTTACCAGCAGCAGCATTTATAGCCGGTTTTGCTTCTATCTTAAGTTCTAAAGGGGCATTTTCAAAGTACCGTAATTCATTTATCGCAATTACATCTTTATTTACGATTAAGGTTTCACCTGTCTTACCCAATCCAACACGATCAAGCAGGGAATTATACAGCGTTTCATCAAGATTTATGCGGGCTACTAAAATTCCAACAATATGTGTGTTGTGCTGCATACCGAAAATCGGAATCGAGAAAGTCATCTCAGGATTATGAGTGTCATTATAAAAATGAATATCTTTAATATAAATTTCACCGGTTTCTATAGGAACAGTAAAATATAAGTTGTCAGATTTATTTTCGCCAATCCTTTCCGGGTTCGTTGAAAGCCCAATTAGTCCGGTATTAGGGTTAATAATAAATATTTCACTATAATCATCGAAATTTTTCAAATACCTACTTAGCAACTCTTTAGATGTCTCAAATTTTTTAAGACCTTCGGTAGATTTTGATTTTTTTTCAAAAATATTTTCCAATCCCCTTATTTCATAATCGCCCGACATTACTTGTATATCTCCTAACCTCTCATCTAACCATCTCTCAACTTGCTCTGCTTTTAAATCACGAATGGCTGTCAGCTTATTGAACGTTTCTTGTTCTATGGATCGCTTCTGTTGATCATAGCTTACCAAAAAGCCGGTTAATAAAGGCAATAAGGCCAGAATAAGAAACCAGAATGTTAATCGGGTACGGATGGATTTGAATTTTATTTTTTTCATTTTTAATAATTTTGTTGTTTGCTCACTGCGTTCACGTCATTTGTGCTACGCACGTCATTTTATTGTCATTTGCGTTCTTTGCGAGTTTCTTTGCATTCTTTGCGATTTATTTTTTACCGCAAGGCTCGCAAACCGGCCTACCGCAGGCTGGGTTTTTCGCAAAGGTCGCTATATCTTTTTTCTTTGTGATACTTAGTGATTTTCTTTGTGTTACTTCGTGGTTAATTTTTTTTACCACTAAGGCTCTCTAAGGTTGTCACAAAGGAACACTAAGTGTTATTTTTTTCATTTTCCTCCCAATGCTCTGATTCTTTCTTGTAATTTCTTGATTGTCATTTCTCTGCCCACAAATACTTTTCATTTTTTTATCTCCTGTTTTTCAGTCTGACCTTCAATCTCAAATATAATTTCCGATTGAAAAAGGTCAGCTGTATTAATTCTATTTGAAAGCAATCCTTTGGAAAGCATAAAATTAACTATCACCTGAGAATACTTATAAATATTTTTATCCGATTTAGAATCAAGGACGGTCTTGTTCACTTTAAGATTAGGCGCTATCAGACCTTTAAGTCCCAACTTATATTTTTCGGGACTGATGTTTTTGACAGATGATATAACTTCGGCTGCTTTATCCGTATTTGCATTGAGATAAGTTAAGGCATCAAACCAGGCTTTAAGGATGTTCGTAATAGCAGTTTTGTTATTTTCGTAGAATGAATCGGAAAAGATAAGCACGTCAATAATCTCGAATGGCATTTCGGCTGAACTGAACAAAAGATTGCCTTCTTCCTCATTTAATAAGGTGGTAGCAACAGGATTAAAGCATACCAGAGCATCCACGTTTTTTCCTTTGAAAGCGTAAAGCCAGTTATCTGCCTGAACATCAATTAATTTCACAGACGACTTTCTTACAAAATTCATATGTAAAGCTCGATCGAGTAAAAACTCTCCCACAACTGTTCCTTCATAACCTATCGTCTTGCCTTCAAGTTCTGCAATGCTTTTAATATCTTTTTGACCGATGATCATATCACCACCCATTGAATAATCTACAATTAGGACAACTTTGCCCTTAAAGCCTGATCCGATTAACGAAAATACTTCATCGAGAGTAAAGCCCGCTCCATGAATTTTTCCGTCTTTCATTGCCTGCATCTCTTCGGTTGCAGTTGCATATCTTATAATTTCTACTTGCACATTATTCTTATTAAAAAGATCAGTTTTATCCGCCAGAATGAAAGGATCATAGCCCGTCCACTCGTTAATTCCGATTTTTATTGGAGCTACTTTTTGTCTAATATTCGAACATGATAAAAGCATAAAAGCACAATAAAAACATATTGTAAAAATCAAAAAATTAATATTTTTTTTCATTATTTTATTTCCTGTTTTAGTTGCCACAGTTTTTTAATTGCCACATCTTTTCCCCAATTTCCATAGATAACTGATAAACTTGCACTTCACCCAATTCTATAACTTCAATTTTACTATTTAATGACTATCAATGACTTTTTATAATTTCCCTCCCAATGCCCTTATTCTCTCTTGTAATTTTTTGATTGTCATTTCTCTGCCCACAAAAACTTTTAATGCATTATCAAGTTCTTTGTTTTTATCTTCCAGTTCTTTGGTTCTTTCAGCAACCATTTTCTCGAGATTATCACGGTGTTTTAAGAGTTCTTCTTCGTTTTTTTTGCGATTTGTGATATCGATAAAACTGATCACTATTTCAGTTATGTTGCCTTTGTTATTTAATGCTGGAAAACCATTAACTGTTAACCAAACAATATCGTTTGTATTCGGGCGACTAACCCCAAGCACTTGATTTAGTATAGGTTGTTTGCTACTATTAATTTTGTTTACCGGATAATCTTCAAGAGCTAAGGAGATATTATTTTCATTTACAAATTTCCATGCCGGATCGATGGCCTCTTTTCCAATCATCTGTTCGTTGCTTAGACCAAGTAATTCTGACGCCCTTGGATTATTCATAACAATAGAAGTGTCCGGTGCATGAACAATAATTCCAGCTTCAAGATTCAGTAACAAAGCGCGATATCTTTTCTCGCTTTCCTTCAGTTCCTTCTCCGCCTGCTTGCGTTCGGTAATATCCAGGATAATTGCAACGAACATAGATTCATTATCAAAGTGCAGAAGCTGCAAATGCACCTCTACATTATAAAGTGATTTATCTTTACGCTGGTGAACAGTTTCAAAAACAATTTTTTCTTTTTCACCTTTCCGTAATGGTTCAACCAATTTTGCAAATGATTCACTTGTTAATTCAGGTTTGAAATCCAATGGAGTCATTTTTTGAAATTCTTCCATGGTATAGCCCAAATTCTGTTGAGCTGCAGTGTTCACCTGAGTAAAATTCATTGTTTCTCCATCGAATATATAAATTTCGTTTAGCGAATCTTCGAATATTCGGCTAAAGCGTTTAATTTTATTTTCCGATTGCTTTCGCTCAGTTATATCCTGGATTGTTGTAAGGAAAAATTCGGGATTATTGTTTTTATCCCTTTTTAGTGAAGAGACAACATCAGTCCAAATAATACTTCCGTTTTTATGTATGTACCTCTTTTCAAATTGTGCTTTATTTGTTTTACCATCAATTAAGGATTGCACAACATCACTACTTTTCTGAATATCATCAGAATATGTAATTTCCTGCCATGTTTTTAATTGCAAATCCTCAATTGAATATCCAAGCATATCAGAAAATGCCTTATTTATTTTTAAACTACCATCGATTCCTGTTAATGATTTTCCAAGTGGGGAAAATTCAAAAATATTTCTGAATTTTTCTTCACTTTCTTTTAAAGAGTCATTAAGCATTTTTTGCTCGAAACTTTGCTGTGTCATTTCGCTAATGATCTCGGTCATGCTCAACAAAAAGTTCATCACCTGATTCACTTGACTTTCAGAAACGATAGGCACTTCATCGAGAGCTTCAAGATAAGTCTTTTCCTCAAATCCATATTTTAAGGCTTGTTTACGAAAGAATTCCCGGTCTGGTTTTTCTAAAAAAAACTGTCCTGTAAATAGGTTTCCAACAAATTCGCCATTAATAATAATAGGAACTGCCGCATCAACTAATCCGTTTAAACAATTATGGCAGTGGTAATTATGACCTTCAGCCAGTTTCCCAGACAACATTAGGTCGCTTTCGGTGCATTTTTTAGCTGATTCGGTATTTTCCCTATGAAATTTGGTGCAAATCTGCCTCCAACCTGACTTTGACAAAACATTACCTTCTTCGTCAAGAATGGCAGTAACAAAACCTGTTGCTTTGTTAAAATTATCCAGTAAAACATTTACTTTATCAAAGTTAATTAAGTCAATCAACTTAGGTTTATTTTCAAGTTTTTCCATAATTCAATATTTTAGTTGAGTGGTTGTGTTACTTACCTACTCACCAACTTTCCTATATATTTTAGTAATATTGTTTACTCTTTTAAATTTCTTTTTAAATGCCTCAACGGGAACTTCTGATTCTCCCAAAACTAAGTAGCTATCCTTGTTCATCGATTTGTAAAGTTTATTAAATATATTTTTCTGATACTCCGGATTAAAGTATATCAATACATTACGGCATAAAACAAGATCAAAATCTCCAAAAATACTTTCCTGTGGCACATGATGATTTTTATCGAGCAGATCAAAAAAAGAAAACTGCACCATCCTTTTTATTTCAGAACTTATTGTGAAATAATCTTCTTTTTGTGTAAAATATTTATCAAGCAAAGCATACTTAATATTTTTAATGCTAACTGAGTCATACTTTCCTGCTGCCGCATGTTTTAATGCCTTTTTATCTATATCGGTAGCAAAAATGTTCAGCTTAAGCGAGATTTTTTCTTTATTTAAAAATTCGTTAAAAATAATAGCAATAGAATAAGGTTCTTCTCCATATGAGCAACCTGCCGACCAAATTCTTAAGCTATTTTCATTAGCCTGTACTTTTTGGAAAATAAGCTTAGGTATAATTACGCTACTGATATATTCGAATGATAAGCTATTTCTAAAAAAGCGACTTACATTAATTGTTAAAACATCAATTAGATTATCTATTTCGGCGGAATTATTATTAAGATATTCGAAATAATCATCAATGTTTTTATTGTTCGTTGCATGAATTCTTTTTTGAATTCTGCGTTCCAGCATTGATTCCTGTGAACCAGTAAAGTCAAAATTTCTTTGCTCTTTTACCAAATTCAATATTTTACTGAACTTATTCATAAAAAAGAAAAATCTAATTGCCAATTTCAAACAATTCCGGTATTGAAATACTATATGGCAATATACAACAATTCAAAATAATTCTTATAAAAATAAATACCTAATCGGGTAAATTTGAGTGTTTATGAATCAGTATAATAATTTGCTTTATAAAAACTCAAGAATTGCTTCTTCTATTTCGCTTTTATTAAATGGCTTTCTAAAATATTTATGAATTAATCTATCATTCAGAGCATCAGCAATTTCTTCATTTATTTCATAACCAGTTAACAAAAAAAAGCGAATTTTTGGAAACTCTTTTCTGGCCAGTTTAATAAACTCAATACCATTCATGCCTGGCATTTTCATATCGCTAATTACAACAACAATGTTATTGTTACGCTTTAACATTTCTAATCCTTCCAGTCCAGATTCTGCAAGCAAAACATTAAATCTCTTTTTAAAATTAAGTTGGAATAATGTTAAATTTAATTCCTCATCATCCACATAAAGAATTGTTGCATTTTCACTCATAGATCTATGTATTTAAGGGTAAAATAATTTTAACTTTTGTGCCTTTTCCGATTTCTGAATCGACCTCGATAGTACCATTATGCTCTTCAATAATATTATACGTTATAGATAATCCAAGTCCGGTACCTTCACCCGCTTCTTTAGTTGTAAAAAACGGATCGAATATTTTATCAATATTTTCTTTACTTATGCCGCAACCTGAATCCAAAATAATTATTGTTAATCCCTTTTTGGAAACTTCTGTCTTAATATCAATAATCCCCTCTTTACTAATTGCTTGCACTGCATTTGAAAGGATACTTAAGATTGCTTGATGCAATTTGCCTTCGTTGGCATTTAATACCTGATAATCGGATGTATAATCTTTTTCTACAATTATTCTTCCCTTTATTTGATTACCCAGTATTACTAGACAATTTTCAATAATAGAGTGAATATCACAATTAATAATTTTTGTATCATCTTTTCGACTATAATGATTCAAACCAGAAACTATATCAGCTGCTCTTTTCACTCCCACTTGTATTCCATTAATCATAGGTTCTAGTTCTTCTTTATGTTCTTTCAAATTTTCATTAAGATATTGCTCTATTCCAAGAATACCTCCTTGGATAAAATTTAAAGGATTATTAATTTCGTGGGCAACACCTGCAGCAAGAACTCCGAGTGAGGCCATCTTTTCCGATTGTACAAGTTGATTTTGAGTGTTTTTTAAATTTTTAAGTACTGCTTCAAGTTCTTCTCGTTGATTGTGCAATTCTTCGTTCGTTGACAATAGTTCTTCATTAGACGTAGCAAGCTCTTCGGTACGTTCTTTTACAAGAAACTCAAGATGGTTCCGATGTTTTTCAAGTTCTTTTTCAATAATCTTTTTTTCAGTAATATCAGCCATTGCTAATATAAACCCTGAAGATATACCATCTGAATTTGCAATTGGAGCAGCACTAACTAAAAAGGAGATTTTATGACCGTCTTTTGCTGCAAAAGAAAGTTCATATTGACTTACTAGATCTTCACCTCTACTTTGACTGGCATTATTTATTACATCTAACTCATTTTGATCAAACAAGAATTTAAATCCAATTTCACCAATAATCTCCTCTGATAAGTAACCCAGCTTCTCAGTAAATCTCTTGTTTACATATCGAATCCTATCTTGGTTATCAACCATCATGATAACTTCATTCATGCTTTCCATTAGTGTTCGGTACTTCTCTTCACTTTCTTTTAATTCCTTTTCTGCAAGTTTTCTTTCAGTAATATCAGTAATTGTTCCTATATAACCTTGAATTTTATCATCAACAATTTCCGGTACAGCATAACCAAGAACCCAAACAATGCTCCTATCAGGTTTAATGAAGCGATATTCGGCTATCGATCTTTCTTCTTTTCCGGAATGTGATTCCCAATTATTCTGGAGTTTTTCTTTATCTTCCGGATGAACTGCAGTAAGCCATCCATTGCCAATTGCATCTTCAAAAGTTAATCCAGCTAATTCCATCCACTTCGGATTAACATATGTTGTATATCCATCTGCTCTGGTTCTGAAAATACCAACAGGCGAAACCTGTGCTAAGGTTTGAAATAGTTGTTGGCTTTCCTTCAAAGCTTTTTCGGTTTTATTACGTTCGGTAATATCAATCATATTTCCAATTGACCCTATTACGGTTCCATCAGAACTTTTCGCCGGAGCACCACTTACAAGAAAATCAATTTTTTTGCCATTCTTAGCAATAAAAGTTATTTCGTATTGACTAACAACATCTCTTGTCCTGTCTCTGTTCATTCTAATAATAACTTCCTGATCGATCGGATTTAGAAGCTTTTTGTACCCTATCTCACCAATAATTTCACTTTCAGAATAACCAAGCTTTTCACAAAACCTTTTATTAACATATAAAACTTTATCATCATTATCAACCATCATGACAATATCATTCATATTTTCCATAAGAGAACGATACTTTTCTTCACTTTCTTTTAATGCTTTTTCCGTTTTCTTTCGCTCTGTTATGTCAATTAATGAAAATTGAAGTAACGATTTGTCATTTGACTTAAAGGATAACAAATGAACTTCAGCATCCCACAGTTTACCATCAGGGCATAAATGCAGCCATTCAAAAACAACACTTCCTTCCTTCAATGCTTTCTCAATATAATTTATAGCTTTCTCAGAAGACGAGGTACCATCGTATTGTGTTGGTGCAGAAACATCAAGCGGTGTTTTACCCAAAGAAGCTTCAATCGACAGGAAACCGTAGGCTTTCACAGCAGCAGCATTAATGTCAATATACTCAAAGGAAACAGAATCCATTACTACTATTGGAATCTCAGAACTTTCAAAAACTCTTCGACGAATAGATTCACTTTGCTGTAATGCTTCCTGGGTCTTTATCAGCTGATGATTATCAGATTCAACTTTCTTCAGCGATTGTTTATTGATTCTAAAAATATTATAACCTACAATACCAGAAAAAATCATTGCTATTGATGTATCAACAATGTAATCCACAGCTGACGCATCAGATAAACTCATCTGATCTTTAGCAATCTGCACAAACACAATTAACAATAATACATTTACTAGAATGTAAAAAAGAATAGTTATTTTATATTTAGTAATAAATAAGGGAGTTAAATTAAGTAGAGCTATAATTAAAACAATCGTATCAAGACGTGTGATAACATTCCCTCCATCTACCCACATAACACACCATACACCTGCCATAGCTACGGTCATAAATAAATGAGATGCAATACCATATTTACCTTTTATTAAAATAAAAAGGCAAAGTCCAAAAAAGATTAGAAGTGCCACTTCGTATAGAATTACGGGGGAAAAAATTCCATCATATTCTACGTTATTTAGCTGAACATAAATTGAAGAAAAAATTAGTATTATAACCCCAACGCTAGCTGCAATACACAAATCAAAAATAAAACGAGCCTTCTGTTGAGTAGTAAAATCAGATTTGTCGTAATAACTCAAAATTTTAGGGAGTTTCCCTTTATTTTCTTTCTCAGCACCCATACTTCAGTTTCTAAAGTCTCCATTAACATTAATAACCAATAATGTCAAGCATAAACTGTATTAACCATAAATTTAAGTAATGTTTTACTATTTTACACCAAAAAATAAAAAAAAGGTAATTGAAACCAATTACCTTTAATTTTCATATTATTGGATTTATCAAATATTATTTTTTATTTCAGTCCACGTATCATTACTCATTTTAGAACCAATTACTTCAATCACTTTACCTGCACACAATGAGCCAATTCTACCACATTTATCTAAAGACATTTTATTTGTCAAACCATATAGAAATCCAGAAGCAAATAAATCGCCAGCACCGGTTGTATCAACAGGATTTACTTTTATTGGATCAATTCTATAAATCTGGCCCTTGCTTTTTACCAATGAACCTTTACTGCCAATTTTTACAACTGCAATCTCGCATTGTTCTGCTAATTCGTTTAAGGATTCCTCTGGTTCTTTGCCTGTAAAAGCTTTTGATTCTTCTTCGTTAGCAAAAATTATATCAACATAATTTTTAACATAATCTTTCAAGAAGTCAATATTATCTTCAACTATGTTAAAACTAGCCATATCAATTGAAATCTTCATATTATTAGCTTTTGCTAAATCTGCTGCTTTTAACATTAGTAGATGATTTTGTACAAGGTAGCCTTCAATATGCAAATATCTATAGTCTTTAAATTGCTCTGCATTTAAATCGGAATCAGATAATTCAACAGCTGCACCCAAATAGGTTGCAAAAGTTCTTTCAGAATCTGGCGAAATAAGAGCAATTGCTCTTCCTGTATCAGTTTCACTTTTCAACATGAATGGTTGAATACCATTTGCTTTCATGTCATTACTAAAAAACTCGCCAAACTCATCGTTTCCAACTTTTCCAATATAACCAGTTTCCGCACCTAAATTTGCTAAACCATGAATTGTATTTGCAGCCGAACCACCCGAAGATTGTGATTTTTCGAAACTTGTTGTTTCATTATTAATTTTATCTGCAAAATCTTTTTCAGAAAGTTGCATACTTCCTTTTCTTAACGAAAATTTATCTAATGTTGAATCATCTGGTAGTTTAGTCATTATATCAACCAAGGCATTACCTATCCCTAATACTTTATCCATTATTTAATATATTAATTCTTATTAGCCGCAAAAGTATAAAGATTATTTTAAAAGCCTTCAAAATCAAGAAAAACTAATTGCTAAACTATTTTTTACTTTTAATCCATTGAAAAAATGTTTTTAATGCAAGCCCAATAGACATTCCCATTGCTAAAATCATCCAAAAACCAGGATTACTTGGCTTACTTTCTATTCCAGTGTAAAAAACCAGGTATATACTAAAAGTTAACAATATTGGGAACAGCGTCCTCATTAATTCCTTTCTCTTCTTCATGTTTTAATTTTAATTAATAAATTAGATCTTAAAAATATCAATGTTGTTTAGTTAAGGTTTTTTTACTTAAAAATTTAGATTCCTGCATTCGCAGGAATGACAAAGAGTTTGTTTTTCTACTTTACTGTCATTCCTGCGAATGCAGGAATCTAATTAACTAAACGACATTGATAAATATATTTAAAAAAAATCAAAATCATTCTTTTTATCTTCTTAATATTAGTTTGGTTATAAACTATATTGTTACAAAAATCATTAATTAATTTGGTTTATAATATAAACTAGTTTATATTTGCAATATATATAATTTAAAAACATAATTATGGAAAAAAATGAAAAAGTATTAAAACCTGAAGAAAGTCTGCAAATAATCAATGATATGATTTCTTCAGCAAAATCTAAATTAAGTGATAAAAGTTTCAATTTTCTAGTTTGGGGGTGGACAATTGCACTTATCAGTTTATCACATTTTATAATTGAGTATTTTGAACTTTACAAAAATCCTGCAATAGTATGGCTACTAATATTTCCAGGAATGATTATTACATCAATCTATAACTATAGACAAGGAAAATCAACTAAAGTATTTTCGCATATCGACAGAGTACATATGTTTACATGGATAGGATTTATTATTAGCTATTTTATAGTATTATTTTTCATGAAAAAACTAAATTATCAGATAACCCCTCTAATTTTTATATTAACCGCATTTGCAACATTTGTTTCAGGATTTATATTAAAATTTAAACCTTTAATTTATGGTGCTATAATTTTCTGGATTGGAGCTGTTCTTTGTTTTTTAATACCTTCTGAATTTGTCCAACTATTAGGTTTTATAATTTTAGTTTTTGGATTTATTATTCCGGGTTATATGTTAAAATCTTATTCTAAAAAAAATGCTTAAGAAATTAGATCCTTTATTACATTCCGAATTGCGTTTAGCAATTATGTCTCTTTTAATATCAGTTGAGAAAGCTGAATTTACATTTATAAAAGAGAAAACTGAAGCTACTGCAGGAAATTTAAGTGTTCAAGTTACAAAGCTTGAAAATGCGGAGTATATTAATGTTGAAAAAGGATACAAAGGCAAAATTCCACAAACTATCTGTGCTATTACTAAAAAAGGAATTGAAGCATTTGAAAAATATGTTGAAGACTTGAAAGACTATTTAAAATTATAATTTTTTTAATCATTTGGTTTATTTTATAAAGCAGTTTATGATAAATCAACAAAATTAATCAATCAAATGGCAAGAATGCACAATTTAATACCTATTGTTAGTAATATTTTTGACGAACAAAATATAAACATATAATTAGTACTTATTAATAAAAACAAAACATCATGAAAGGATTAATTTATTTTTTACTTATTGTAATTATAGTAATGTCAAGTACAAGTGCAAAAGCACAAAACGAAGAAGTTGCTAAACTAGAACAAAAGGCTTTCCTTGCCTACATTAATTCGAATGTTTCTATGTGGAAACAAATTGCATTGGAAGCAGATAAAATTCTAACCAATGAAAATGAAAATGCAGAAAATAAAATTAAAGCAATAGAATTTAAATACGGTTTGCTTTACGCATGTTTATCGAATAAAGATGAAGAAACATTTGAAAAATATTTAGGTCAATCGTTGAAACAGATTGAATTGTTGCTTAATGAAAACCCTAATTTTTCCACCCTACATGCAATTTCTGCAGGAATTATGGGAGTTCAAATGGGGTTTAGTCCAATGAAAGGCGTAACTCTAGGATCACTAAGCGGAGTTCACATTGAAAAATCAACATCTCTTGATTCATTAAACGCAATTGCCTGGAGACAATACTCAAGTTCCAAATATTTCACACCTAAAATGTGGGGTGGCGATATTAACGAAGCTATAAGCGGATATGAACATGCCATTAGGCTATTTGAAAATAATAATCAAACTAAAGATTGGAAATATATTGATTCAATTGTATGGCTAGGGATAGCTTATGAAAAAAATGGTGAAAAAGAAAAAGCACAAAACACTTATGAAAAAGCTCTTGAAGTAGCACCTGAGTTTATTTGGGTTAAGAATTATCTATTACCAAATCTTTTGAAATCATAATAAATGTTTAGCTGAAAAGTAGCAGTTTTTAAATTTCAAAAATGAAGAAAATCGTTTATTTGATAATTATAAGTTTATCAAGCCTAAATACATTTGCTCAAACTGTTCAAATAAAGGGCAAGGTATCTGATGTTCAAACAGAAGAAGCTTTACCTGGAGCAAATGTTTTTTTACAAAGTGATTGGAGTATTGGATCAACAACAGATGTTGCCGGAGACTTTATTCTAAACATTAATAAATCTTTTGGTAAGGACACTCTGATAATAAGTTTTATCGGATACAAGGATCGTTATATTCCCATCTCCGATAAAACCACTAGTTCTATTACTATAAAGCTCGAACCTTTTGCCGAATTAATTAGAGAAACAGTGATTACAGCACGCAGAATAATTGCCGAAGAGTTTACTGTTAAGCAAATAAAACAATTGGATATTTATTTAAATCCTGCTGCTAAAGCAGATCCTCTATTGGCAATTAATGCGATGCCGGCATCAACAACTACAGATGAATCGGCGAATATAAGTTTGCGTGGCAGCCGTCCCGATGAAACAGGAATATATCTAAATGATGTTCCTATTTACGATGCAATAAGATTTTCACAAATAAACGGTATTGGTACATTTAGCATTTTTAATACCGAAATTATTGAACGAATGCATGTTTTTCCGGGCAATCCACCTTTAGAATATGGGAATACGGCATCTGGACTGGTTAGTTTACAAACAAGAAATCAAATCCCCTTAGGGCCTTCAAATTCATTATCAATTTCGTTGGCAAATCTTGGGGCGTCAACATCAAGAAAAATAAGTGACAAAACAGCCTTAGTTGTATTCGGGAATTATCAACCTTCGAAAATTTTTACAGGACTAAATCAAGAAGCCATGCACGATCTTGAAGATTTTAGTTCATTTGATTTAGGATTTCATATACTTCACAATTTCAATTCGAAACTCCGAATTAAGCTGTTTAATTACAGTAATATGGAAGCTTATGAATTCAATACACGAGTCCCTAGTTATACCGGAATTTTTGATATGAATAAAAAACGAAATTATACTATTGCAAACTTCATTTTGCAACAAGAGAAAAGAGAATTTACCGTAAATACAGGATTTAACATAAGCAGCGAAAATTACAATTATAGTATTACTGATATCGATATAAACAAACAAGACATATACTTATCAGCAACTTATCAGCACTTTTTCGATAAATGGAGCATAAAAACTGGGGGATCTTTTGATTATAGGATTAACGATTCTAAAGGCTACAAACCTTTATACAATCATGCTCAAAACTTAAACCACCCTACTATTTATTTTGATTCATCACAAGAATATTATCTTCCCGAACTTTTTGTGTACAGCAAGTTTAACATAACAGATAATTTAATTTTAGGAACAGGTATTAGGAAAAACGTAGTTCTTAATCACACATCAAATTATTTTAGTTATCAAGGAAATTTAAATTACAAAATAAGTAGCAAACATAATTTCAATTTATCTGCAGGTCATTACAACAGATTATCTATGCCTAATGCAGAACAATATGAAATAACACATTTTGAAAGTAATCAATACTCAGTTGATTATACTTACACCGGTAATCGAATTGAAGTACAAACATCAGTATTTTCTAAAAATGTAGATTATGCCAATTTCAATAATGAAATACTGGGTGGAGAAATATATACAAAAGTAAATTTAAAACCATTTGAGTTTCAATTTTCGCTGACCACAATTGATTCTGAAATTAAAACCAATACTGAGGCATATCCTTCTAATTATGATCTTGATTATTTTATACGAAGTGTATTAAAATATAATTTAAAGGATATCATAGAAATAAGTACAATTTATATTTTTAGACAAGGAGCTCACAATTTACCTGTTATCGGAAGTACTTTCGATAATGAAACAGCTACTTATTATCCGAGTTACAGTACTTGGAGTTATTCAGAAAGATTACCTGATTATCATAAAATAGATTTATCAGTTTCAAAATATTGGGTTGTTAATCCCAAACTGATTATGGTTTTATATGCAAATGTCAGTAATATCTTAAACTATGAAAATGTTATGGGTATTAATTATAATACAGATTACACAAGAAGCTTTAATGAATTGTACTCCCAACGAACAATCTATTTTGGAGTAAGTTTTATATTTTAAAATATGACAAACTGTAAGCACTTAGTATCAAGACAATTTAAGAAGTAATTTATATAGTCTTGATACTTTGTACTAAATTCTCTATGTACTACAGTAATTCGCTAAGCTTTGCAGTTACATTTTTCTCAATTCTATCGAATATCTCACTTGCTTCAGCTTTTTGAAATTTATCGCCTGTGATTTTTTCATATAATTCAATGTAACGATCGGTTACCTGATTTACAAATTCAAGTGGCATATCCGGAACTGGCTCACCTTCTTTCCCTTGAAATCCATTTCCCATTAACCATTCACGAACAAATTCTTTAGATAGCTGCTTTTGGTTTTCGTCATTATCCTGTCTTGTTTGATAACCATCCAAATAAAAATAACGTGATGAATCCGGAGTATGTATCTCATCAATTAAATAAATTATTCCATCCTTTTTACCAAACTCATATTTAGTATCAACAAGAATTAATCCCATTTCTTTAGCTATTTC
>JAQIBH010000048.1 GCA_027859205.1 Bacteroidales bacterium
TTTAATTTAGGATGTTGTACATTACAGGTTCGTCTGTTAATTACCAAGACGGACTCAACATCTGGATGATTAAGGCATTCATGTAGAACGCCTTCACCAACCATACCTGTTGAACCAGTAATTATTGCTTTAACTTTCATAATTGTATTTTTTAAACAAGTTACATTATTAATCTTATATTAAATCAGCAATTGAATCTAATTTTCACTAATTTGCAATAATATATTTTTGGAACTAAAAAATAAGCTGTGAATATCATCGAATCGAAAAAGGTAAAACTAAAAGTAAAAAGAACATTTCTTAAACAAGGTACATGTTCTCGCACATTCTTTTATATTCTAAATCGCGAATTTGGACATCCAAAAGAAATGGAAGAACGCGCTATTGATCCAATGGCAGGTGGAATATTGCAAAATGGATATCAGTGTGGAATGCTTTGGGGAGCATCAATGGCTTTAGGTGCAGAATCATTTCGCCGATCTGATAATATGGATAAATCCATAAGAAAAACTGTAAAGGCAACTCAGCATATTATAGAATCTTTTATAAATAGAGCAAAAAGCATTGAATGTGAAGACATAACTACTACAGATTTTAAAAACAAATGGAGTTTTGCGAAATACATGTTCACAGGTAAATTCTATGCTTGCTTTAAACTTGCAGAAAGGTGGGCACCTGAAGCAATTACTGCAGCGCACGAAGGTTTAGCTCTTGAACAATCAGAATCAACGCAACCAGTAATAAGTTGTGCCTCAGAGATAGTAAAAAAAATGGGCGGCAGTGATGAAGAAATCGCTATGGTTGCAGGTTTTGCAGGAGGTGTTGGTTTAAGTGGAAATGGATGTGGAGCGCTTGCTGCTGCTATTTGGAAAACAATTCTTGAATTGGTGAAAAATAAAAATTGGAAAGCTGGTTTGTCAGATCCTGATTCGGAAAAAATATTAAAAAAATTCAATGAAACTACTGATTATAAGATGGAATGCCATGAAATATGTGGCAAACGTTTTAGTTCAATAGATGAACATACTGAATTTATAAAGAATGGTGGTTGCGAAAAGTTAATTGAAGTTCTGGCACAATCATAAAAAGAAGAGTAGGTTATGTACCTACTCTTTTTTTATTTCGTTTTAGAATATTATTTAAAACCTCGGACGAATTCTCGAATTTATTCATAAACATCATTGCCGCAATTATATAAGGTTTATAGCCAGCTTCAAGATAAGTTCTGATTCGGTATTCTTCGAAAACTTCTCCATTTACTTCACCTTCTTTACATGAAACTCCGCTAATATCGGCAGGTAAGCAATGCATATACAAAGCATCCTGATTTTTAGTTAATTTCTTTTTTGATTCATCGTATTCCCAATCCTTAAAATTAGCATTATTTGCCAAACAAGTTTGTTCTAATGCCTTTAAACCTTCGGCATCTGAATTCTTCAGCAACTCTGTTCTCTCTTGCATAATGTGAAAAGGAGCCCAGCTTTTTGGATAAACAATATCAGCATCTTTAACTGCCTCTTCCATAGAGTGACTTATTTTGAATGATCCACCACTTTGTTCTGAATTCTTTTTTGCTATTTCAACAATCTCTGGAATTAAATCATAACCTTCGGGATAAGCTAATTCAATATCCATACCGTATCTAGACATCAATGCAATAATACCTTGCGGAACAGATAATGGTTTTCCGTAACTTGGCGAATAAGCCCAACTCATAACAATTTTTTTACCTTTTAGATTTTCCAATGAACCGAACTGCTCTTTCAAATGCATTAAATCAGCCATTGATTGTGTTGGGTGATCCATATCACACTGCAAATTCACAATTCCCGGGCGACTTGGTAAAACTCCTTTTTTAAATCCTTCATCAAGTGCTTCTCCAACTTCACGCATATATTTATTTCCTTCGCCCAAATACATATCATCCCGTATTCCTAAATAATCCGAAAGAAAAGAAATCATATTTGCAGTCTCACGAACTGTTTCGCCATGTGCAATCTGCGATTTTTCCTCGTCTAAATCCTGAACGGCACAACCTAATAAGTTACTTGCCGATGCAAAAGAAAAACGTGTACGTGTAGAATTATCACGAAAATTTGAAATTGCTAAACCAGAATCAAAAACTCTTGGAGAAATATTTTCATCTCTCATTTCCTTCAGAATTTCAGCTACTTCTAAAATTCCTTTTAAATCTTCCTGGCTTTTTTCCCAGGTTAATAAAAAATCTTTTTTGTAAAGGTCAGTCTTAAGTTGACCCAGTTTGTTAATTTTATCTTGTAAACTCATATTAAATTCTTTTTTATTTACCACTAAGACACTTAAGATCACTAAAATACACTAAGCATGTATTTATCTTATTACAACTCATATGCAAAAGCAGCGTAAAACGCCGACGCTACTACTAAATCATTAATTGCAACTTTTTCGTTTGGTGCATGTGCTAACACTTCATTACCAGGACCAAATCCAATAGTAGGAATTCCATAAACGCCATTGGTCATAATACCGTTGGTTGAGAAAGTCCACTTATCAATTTTAGGTTCTTTATTAAATAATCCTTTAAATGTTTTTACACCAGTTTGAACTATTTCATGATCTACAGGAATTTTCCAAGTTGGATAATACTTTTCCATTCCATATTCTAATCCGGTATAAGCTGTTTCTAAATATTCTAACACTTCAACATTCGCTTTCATACCTTTTATTAACTCTTCGATTTCAGCAACAGCTGATTCTTTAGTCTCACCCCAGGTTAAACGACGATCAAGATGAATACGAGCATAATCAGAAACTGCACAAAGCGAAGGACTTCCAGAAACAATTTCTGAAATAGTTACACTTCCTTTACCCAAAAATTCATCAAACTTTAATCTCTCATTCAACTTTTCAATTTCCAAAGCTGTTTTAGATGCCATATAAATAGCGTTCTTTCCACGTTCGGGAGCCGATCCGTGCGATGACACACCATAAAAATGCACATGCATTTCCATACGTCCACGATGACCGCGATATATATTTAAATTAGTAGGCTCGGTACTAATTACAAAATCTGGTTTAATTTTATCTTCTTCAACAATATATTTCCAGCATAAGCCATCACAATCTTCTTCAATTACACTTCCAACAAAATAAATAGTAAGATCTTTATCGAAACCTAACTCCTTTAAGATTCTTCCGGTTGTAACAAAAGCTGCAGGTCCACCTTCTTGATCTACTGTTCCACGACCATGCACAAAACTATCTTTAATCTCACCACCAAGTGGATTAAAATCCCAATTATCCATGTTACCCATATCAACAGTATCCATATGTCCATCAATGGCTAGAATTTTCTTTCCATTTCCGATTCTACCGATCACATTTCCTAAACCATCAATATTAACTTCATCAAAACCAGCTTCTTCCATTTGTCTTTTTAGTTCCAACTGAACCTCTTTTTCACCTAAGCTGAGCGATTTGATTTGTACTAACTTTGAAAGATTCTCAGCGGTATAATCTCTATACTTTTCTGCTAATTCGTTTATCTTTTGATAAATATTTTCCATATGATTTTCGTTCTAATTATTTACATGCTAAAGTTACGATTTTTATTGTATACAATACATTAGCAGAATAGTTTTATGCCCAACTTAAATTAATACAGAAATAAATGATATTCATATTCATTTTTGAAGAATTATTTTCTACTACATAACAAAATATTAAAAAACAATATCAATAACAATAAATTCACCTAAATCATTGTAATTTTGGTGTGGAATTAAATAATTAAAAAATGGAAATCTGGAGCTTTATACAAAAGGAATTATCTGAGAATAATAATGTAATGCTAATTACTGTTGTTGAAAGAAATGGAAGCAGTCCTGGTATTGTAGGTTTTAAAATGGCAGTTTCTGAGACTGGAACTTTGATGGGTTCAATTGGAGGTGGAGTAATGGAATACAATATGGTTGAGTTGGCTAAAAAGGAAGCGAAATCAGCTAAAAAAAAGGCCTTTATAAAAAAGCAAATCCATAATCCTGATGCAGGAAAAGATAAGTCTGGTTTAATTTGCTCAGGTGAACAAAATCATGCTTTTATACTTTTAGATTCATCTAAAAAGGAAATCGTTAATACGATTGTAGAATTATTAGATAAAGGTGAAACCGGAGCTCTTGGCTTAAATCAGGATGGACTACAATTTAATGAAAATCAAAAACTTGAAAGTCAAATTATATATTCTTTTAAAAACGAGAATAATTGGGATTTCAAAGAACAAATTGGAGTTAAACCAACACTATATATTTTTGGAGCAGGCCACGTTAGTCTTCCTATAAGTGAGATATTTAGGGTTCTCGATTTTAAAGTAGTTGTATACGATAATAGAAAAGGTCTTTCGACTTTTGAGAATAATAAGCATGCACATCAAAAACAAATAATTGATTATAATAGCATTGAGAATTTAATAGACGATGAAGAAAATAGCTTTGCGATTATAATGACAGTTGGTCATAAAAGCGATGAACTTGTTCTTAAACAACTTGTCAGGAAGAATCTGAAATATTTAGGTATGATCGGAAGTAAAAATAAAGTTAAAAACATTTTTGAGTCGCTTAAAAATAAAGGAATTTCCGAAACAAAATTAGCTTTAGTCGACTCACCAATTGGGTTATCAATAAACAGTAAGTCAACAGCTGAAATAGCTATTAGTATTGCAGCAAAGATTATTCAAGTTAAGAATTGTTAATAATTATGTTAATAGAATTTTTAATTAAATATATATTGTAATCAAGTTTTATCTATCTTTGCTCAGAATATGATTTTTGATATTTAAAAATGACGTTAAAAATATTTAAAGACAAAATACAGTCAGCAGAACAAAATACAAGGGTCGTTTGACCCCGAGAAACAGGTTTCTATTTTTAGAAACCTGTTTTTTTTGTGCAATAACGAACGATTATGATATTTTTAGTATTTAGTATTATTTCATCATCAGCAATTTATATAATCTTTAAATTTCTTGACAGATTTAAAATCAATACTTTTAATGTTATAATTATTAATTACATTACTGCCGCTATTCTTGGATTACTGCTTACAAAAACTCAAGTTGATATATTTTCGATATATAAAAATGCCTGGTTCCCCTACTCCATTATTATTGGGATTTTGTTTATTATGACATTTGTCCTTATTGCCAAATCATCACAAATTGTTGGAATTGCAATTACTTCCATATCAAATAAAATGTCGGTAATTATTCCAATAGCGGTATCAATAATTATTGATCCTTTAGATGTTTTAACAAACTTTAAAGCAATTGGAATTATCCTGGCAATACTGGCTGTCTTTCTATCGGTTTATCGAAAAAGAAAAGTTGAATTTGATTCGCGAAATATCTATTTACCAATAATTTTGTTTTTAAGTATGGGACTGGTAGATTCCATAGTTAAATATGCACAACAATACCATGTAAACGATAATATACTGCCATTATTTACAGTAATACTATTTATAATGTCGGCAATTTCGGGATTAATTACCAAGCTCTTACGAAGAACAGCATTTAAGGAATTACTCGACATGAAAATTCTATTGTGGGGAATTATTTTAGGAATAAGTAATTATGGATCAATCTATTTTCTAATAAAAGCATTAAATTATAAAAATAGTATTGGAACTACTATGGATGGTTCCATAGTATTTGGAATTAACAATTTGGGTGTAATTGCTTTATCTGTTATTATTGGATTAATCGTCTTTAAAGAAAAGTTTTTAAAAATAAATTGGATAGGAATTATTTTATCGCTTATAGCAATCTATATTTTATCGAAAACATAAATGGCAGAATTTATAGATGAATATTTAACCATAAGTAAACCATCGGAAGGTTTATTTAAAGATCGCGGAAGTAAATTTCTTGCCTTTGCTTATCCTGTTTCGTCAGAAAAAGAGATCAAAGAAATACAGGAAAAATTACGTAATGATTATCACGATGCGCGCCATCATTGTTTTGCATATATGCTCGGACTTGAAAAGGAAATTTATAGAGCAAATGATGATGGAGAACCATCGAGTACTGCTGGAAAACCAATACTTGGTCAAATAAGATCATTTGATTTAACAAATATTCTGATTGTAGTAATTCGTTATTTTGGAGGCACTAAATTAGGAGTTAGGGGTTTAATAAATGCTTATAAAACGGCAAGCGAGGAAGCATTGAAAAATGCAAAAATCATAAAAAAAACATTGCACGATATTTATGAATTAAAATTTGAATATCCTGTAATAAATGATATAATGCGAATATTAAAGGAAGAAAAAATTGAACATATAGATCAAAAATTCGAGCTTTCATGCTCAATATCGTTAAGTTTAAGAAAAGCAGAAATTGATAAGGTTTTAAGTAAGTTTGATCGAATTGATGATTTAAAAATTGAATTTATAGAAACAAGATAATTAACTTAAGTACCACTATTAAACCCGTATTAATGGAAAATAAACATTTAATTTCAATCACGGATTACTCGAAAGAAGAGATCTTTAAAATTCTAGATCTTGCGGCTGAATTCGAGATAAATCCGAATCAAAACCTTTTGAACAATAAAGTTATTGCAACATTATTTTTCGAACCATCAACACGAACACGTTTGAGTTTCGAGAGTGCAATTAGCCGACTTGGTGGAAAATACATCGGATTTACAGATTCTAGTTCATCCAGTGTTTCAAAAGGAGAATCGCTTAAAGACACTATTATGACTGTTGCTAATTATAGCGATATGATTGTTATGCGTCATCCGATTGAAGGCAGTGCGCGTTGGGCTAGTGAAGTTTCACAAGTTCCAATTGTAAATGCTGGCGATGGAGCAAATCAGCATCCAACACAAACCTTATTGGATTTATATTCTATTAGAAAAACTCAAGGAACACTTGAAAATCTAAATGTATATCTTGTAGGTGATTTAAAATATGGAAGAACTGTACATTCATTACTGCAAGCTATGTCAATTTTTAATACTACGTTTAATTTTATTTCTCCGGAAGAATTAAAAATTCCAGATGAATATAAGTTATTCCTTAATCGAAAAGGTTTAAAATATAATGAATATAGAGATTTTTCTGAAATTGTTGATGATGCCGATATTATTTATATGACACGAATTCAGAGGGAAAGATTTTCTGATCCTATGGAATATGAAAAAACAAAAAACTCTTATGTACTTAAAAATGAAATGTTAGAAAATACAAAACCAAATATGAAAGTTTTACATCCTCTTCCACGCGTAAATGAAATAGATACAGATGTTGATGAAAACGAGAAAGCATATTACTTTACACAAGCCTTAAATGGTGTTTATACTCGTCAGGCTATTATCACATATATTTTAGGACTTAAAAAATAATTATACTATGGTAATGAACGATAAAAAACTTCAAGTAAGCGCAATTAAAGATGGTACTGTAATTGACCATATACCTGCCAGCGGTCTTTTTAATGTAATTAATATATTGAGATTAGATAAGATTGAAAAACAGATTACATTTGGAACTAACCTTGAAAGTAAACGCCTGGGACTAAAAGCAATTATAAAGCTTGCAGATATTTTCTTTGTTGATAATGATATTAATAAAATTTCTTTAATAGCACCAAAAGCAAAATTAAATATTATTAAAAATTACGAAGTTGTTGAAAAAAAGTTAGTTGAAGTTCCAGATACTATAAAGGGAATAGCAAAATGTGGTAATCCTAAATGTATTACAAATCATGAGCGAATTAAAACTAAATTTACGGTGGTAAATAAAAAGAAAGTGGCCATAAAATGTCATTACTGTGAGAAAATAACAGACTCAGCACATATGGAGATATTCTAAAATTAATGAATGTTGAACATTGAATTGTGAAAGAATTAAAAAAACCTAACAGGTTTTAAAACCTGTTAGGTTTATCGACAAATATTTAAAAACTAACGTATTCTATCCATACTTCTGATTAAAGCTTCATCTTTTCCAATTGCACGTATCGCCAGATAAGTTAAGACAGCTGCAACAAATGGGAAAATTGCAGTAATTTGATAACTCACCACTCCATCCAATTGTTTCGAAAAATTATGAATATAATAATAATTCAATCCAACGTACCCAAGCAATAACATAATATTAAATGAATTAAGACGCATTTGAATTATGCGTTTTTTATATAAAAAAAGACTAGCAATTGGCATTAATGCTGTTATACCTAATAAAATAATAGGAGGTATTGTTAATAAGTACAATCCTTCTTCATTTTCGATTGAAAGTCCGTTAAAACTATATATAAAAACTTGTCCATCTGAGCTTAATAATTCGGCCAAAGGATATGCAAAAACGGATCCTATTAAAATTGTTGCAACAAGTAAGTAAACCGTTTGAATTCTCTGAATCATAATCTTTTAATCAATAAAAATTCTTAAACTTTGTTAATTTGACACAAAATTATAGCTTTTTAATTACTTAACAACAGAAAACTTTGACTTTATACCTCTTTATCATAACTATCCGAAAGTGTATAATAAATAACTCCAAATAAAATAAGTAATACTATAAGCTATAAATAAATATTGCAACCCAATGGCTAACGCTTCCGGCTATTACCAACAAATGCCATATTAAATGATTGAATTTTAACTTTTTTGTTTTATAAAAGAGAACACCTATGGTATAACAAGCACCGCCAATTAAAATAAAACTTATCCCCATTGGATGCATATGTTTAAATAAAGGAATTAAAAACAGTACAAAAAGCCAACCCATAATAACATAAGCAATTACATAAAATAAAGCAACGCCATTTTCAAATTTATTAGGAATAAAAAGCTTAAAAATAACACCAGTTAATGCTAATCCCCATTCAATACCAAACATAACCCATCCCCAATCGTTTCTAATAACAACTAATGCAATTGGTGTATATGTGGCTGCAATAAAAAGAAATATAGCAATTTGATCGAAGTTATGAAAAAAATCTTTGGCTTTAGTTCCAAAAGGTAATGAATGATTCAAGGTTGATGTCACATATAATAATACTAGAAAAGAGCCATAAATAGTATAACTTACAATATGCCAAACTGTACCATATCGAGCTGAAAATACAGCCATTAAAACCAAAGCAACAATTGCAAATACTGCTCCTAATCCGTGGGATACAGAGTTAGCAATTTCCTCTCCTTTTGTAAATCGTTTGTTAGTGGTCATATAAAAAAACTTTTAAATAATAGATTTGTAATGTGCAAATTTACAAATGTATCCCAGCACCCGGACCTAACGGAACTCCAACTAATAGCCATAAAACCAACAATATAATCCATCCGATGAAGAAAACTACAGAGTAAGGTAACATTGTTGCAACCAAAGTTCCAACACCAGATTTATCATCATATTTTTGGAAATACACAATTATTAATGCAAAAAAGCTCATCATAGGTGAAATTATATTTGTTACACTATCTCCAATTCTGTACACAACTTGAGTTAATTCAGGTGAATAACCCAAAAACATGAACATTGGAATAAATACCGGTGCTAACAAGGCCCATTTGGCAGAAGCGCTTCCCATTACCAAATTAATTGAACCAGCAAAAATTGCAAACATTATCATTAAAGGAATAAGGCCCAAATTCATACTTTGAATAAAACTTGCACCATTTATAGCTAGTATTATCCCTAGATTACTCCAATTAAAATATTCAACAAACTGAGCAGCAAAAAACACCAATACAATATATGATGCAAGCGTTTTCATTGACTCAGACATACCTTTCATTACATCCGAATCATTTTTATATTTACCTATGACAATACCATATATTATTCCCATTAAGCCTGCAACTATGAATAAAACTGCTACTACACCTTTTAAAACAGGTGATTTTAAAAACGATCCATCAGTTCCTCTCAAAATTCCATTTTCGGGAATAAACCCTATTAATAGCACTGCAATAAAGCCCAAGAAAACTAATGATGATATCTTTATTCCTTTTTTCTCTATGGCAGTTAATCGGGATATTTCTTCTTGTTCATTATTACCATTATCATATTTACCTAAACGCGGAATGACTATTTTCTCTGTAACCCAGGTTCCCAGAATTGCAATTAAGAATGTGGATGCCACCATAAAGAAATAGTTAGCTGTTGGATTAACTAAATATTCCGGATCAACCAAACGAGCTGCTTCTTGAGATAATCCTGCAAGTAATGGGTCAATAGTTCCCAAAACTAAATTAGCTGAGTATCCCCCAGAAACCCCAGCAAAAGCCGCCGCCATTCCGGCAATCGGGTTACGGCCAACAGCTATAAATATTGTACCAGCCAAAGGAACTAATAAAACATAACCAACGCTTGATGCTAAATTCGATAAAATACCGGCCAGAACAATTATAAATGTTAGATATTTTTCGGGTGAATATAATACCAAACTACGAATAAGTACAGAAATTAGTCCAGAATTTTCAGCTAAACCAATCCCCAACATTGCAACAATTACTATTCCTAATGGAGCAAAATTTGTGAAGTTTTTAACCATTTCGGTTAATATCATATGCACTCCATCACGAGACAATAAATTCACTACCTCGAATATTTCACCAGTTCCAGGATGTTCAGCAGACGATCCAAAGGCAGCAAATATAGCCGACAATATCAAAACTAATACAGCAAATGAACCAAATAATGTTGCTGGATGTGGTAAAGCATTTCCCGCTTTCTCAACTCCATTTAAAAATATTGTTATTGGACTTCTCTTCATTTAAAATATTATTTATATCGTAATTATTAAAGAGTTCGAAAATAAATGTTTCCGGTAAAGAATCAAAGCTTAATCAATAAAAAACTAATTTTTTATATTTTATATTATATTATAAACTCGCAATAAAAAAAGCTGTATAATCAGCTCTTTTATAAAAAAATTATATTCAATACATACTTTATTTGCAGAAAAATTGATTTTACCGCTAGTTAGTTCATTTCAACTATTTTTGGAATTGAGAATTTAAAATTACTTCCTATTTCTAATTCACTTTCAACCCAAATTTTTCCACCGTGTTTTTCCACAAATTCCTTACAAAGAATTAAACCCAATCCACTACCGTTTTCTTTGTTGGTACCAAGTTTAGAATATATTTTGTCGATTTTAAAGAGATTTTGCAATTCTGTTTCCGACATTCCTATCCCTGTGTCCTTAACAGATATAATAGTTTCTATATTATTTTTGTTTGAACTAACAGAAACCATTCCATTTCTAGGAGTATATTTGATAGCATTGTTAATTAAATTACGAATGACAGTGTTTATCAAATTTTTATCTGCAATAATGTGATAATTTTTAGATACATCATTATTAATATCAATATCCTTAAACTGACTTTGATATTCAATTTCATTTATGCATAATTGAATAATTTCATGTAAATCTACTTTAACTGGTTCAAATACTATTTTATTAGTTTGTGTTTGTGACCATTTAAGCAAATTTTCCAAAAGATTATATCCTTTAACAGAAGTCTCATAAATAATATTTAAATGCTGAGATATCTCTTCATGACCATATTCTCTAAAATCAGTCTTTAAAATATCTGAATATCCTATTAGAGTATTAAAAGGATTCTTCATGTCATGAGCTATAATCGAGAAAAATTTATCTTTAGTCTTATTTGCGTCTTCTAATTTATTTGCATATTCCTGTGTCTTTTTAGTTCTTTTTTCAACAAGCAGCTCAAGGTTCTCATTTAATTCCCTTAACTGTTTAGATGTTTTTATAGCAAGATGATAAATTTTTGATTGATCAATTAGCAGAATAAAAAATATTGCAAGATTTATTAAAAAAACACTATTAGGAGTTAATAGCATATATGGTTTAATCTTCAAAAATATAAAATAATAACTATCGTAAAAACCAGCAAACAGATTAATTAAATAAACAATTAATAAAATAAAAGATTTGTTATTTTTTTCTTTTAAAAAATAAAGTAATGTAATTACAACAAAAATAAAATTTCCCAAAATTAACATATATATTGGGTATAAATTGTTCACTTTCATTAAGTCGGCCAAATTATTTTGAAATAATAATAATAGAATAGCCGGTATATACAACGCCAATACTGCTATTTTTAGTTGAAATTTCTTTTTAAACACATTTGTATATTCAATTAGAAAGAACAAACCAACAACCATGGACAGTTGAAAACCGATTCTAGAAATTAATTCAACCGAGAATGTATTAGTAAAATCGTAAGTTAAAATATTATTAATTAAACTAAATATTAGAAAAAGATTCATAAAAGCAAAATATAAATATTGCTGTTTATTATACTCTCTTCTACTTATATAAGTAAATAAGAAATAAAGAAAGAAAATGAATCCACAAAAAGATGAGGCTAAAATTAATTTAGGTCCTAATAAATTTCGAAAAAACACGTATTTCTTTGCTTTATTTGCATTAGTTATAAAAGGTTGATTTAAAGGATTCTTTTCACCTTCTTTGGGATACATCTGAAAGGCTATATTATTTTTATTATTATAACGAAGTAGAGCTGGTGTTAATAAAACATTTTCAGTATAATGCAACCTACTTGTGTAACCATATTTAATATCTCCTTGTACAAAAATAATTTCTCCATTAAGATAAATATTGCAAGGAGAATTTACCGGCATTACCACCAAATAAACATCTTGATCGGCATAGATACTATCTATTGTAAATTCAGATCGAATTGTGATCATCCTATCATTTGCAGGTCTCTTATTAGGAATTTCATTATTATTATACTTACTAAAGCCCTGGAAACTACTATCTCCAACTAGATAGCTTCCTTCCGCTAATTCACTTTCAAGAATGTAGAATTCCAAATCAGTTCGAGGAAATAATTTTGATATTTTTTCTTGTGAATATGCTATTTTATGAAATAATATTGCAAAAAGTAAGATGATGCAAATATTGATTATTTTTCTTCGATTCATTAAATCGTAAATTTAAAAATTAAAGATAATCATTATATTCTAAATTTTAAAGAATTTAATAATCAATTAAATTCTTTAAATATTAAATCGAGTAGGTAGAGGGATTACTCCCTCGTCCCCTCACACCACCACGCATGCTCTCGCACGTGGCGGTTTCAGTTAATAGTTTAACTTTTCGTAATTTAATGACAAATTAAACAAGT
>JAQIBH010000057.1 GCA_027859205.1 Bacteroidales bacterium
GCTTTACCATCTTCAAACTTAATGGTTCTTGCAGGAAATTTTTTAACCATATTATAATCATGAGTTGCCATAACTATTGCGCGGCCACTATTACTTATTTCAAGAAATAGTTGCATTAAATTTTCAGAGGTTTCAGGATCCAAATTACCTGTTGGCTCATCAGCTAAAATAATTTCAGGATCGTTTAATAAGGCTCTTGCAATTACTACTCGTTGTTGTTCTCCACCAGAAAGTTGATGCGGCATTTTATATCCTTTATAACCTAAAGAAACTCGATCAAGAACTTGAGCAATTTTATCATTTATTTCACCTTTGTTTTTCCATCCAGTTGCTTTCAAAACAAAAAGTAAGTTGTCGAAAACAGTTCTGTCTGTTAGTAATTTAAAATCCTGGAAGACAATACCTAATTTCCTTCTTAAAAAAGGAGTTTGTTTCGTTTTTAATTTTGTAAGATCAAAACCCGCAACTTTGGCTTCTCCTTCTTGTAAAGGGATCTCAGCATTCATTGTTTTAATAAGACTGGTTTTTCCACTTCCTACTTTTCCAATAAAGTAAACAAACTCACTTTTATTAATCGAAAGGTTGACATCTTTAAGAATTAAATTATCCTTCTGATATATATTCGCATTTTCAAATTCAATGATAGTATCTAAAGCCATATTTATCTTTTATTTTTTATTTAACCGATATTCCGTATAGTTTTCAAAATCTGTTAGGTTATTACGTATGTCAATGTAAGTTTTACTCAACATTATTTGTAAATCTAAACTGTCTCCCGCAAACTGCCAACTGCTGTCTGCATTTATAATTCATATAAAATTCCATCAGGAGCTTGTGCAATTAACCTTTGTATTTCTTTACTGAATTTTTCCAACTTATATTTTTTAATATGATTTTCGGGATTATTTGTCTTAAAGTGAGCAAACAATACAAAATCATCATCTCTGATTTGAATATAATCTGGTATTTTATTAGTGCCTTGCGTTTTTAAGAAATACATGGTATGTTATTTGCTTAATCACAAATGTAGATAAAAAAAAGTAATTGTTAATAAGTACTATCTGCCCGAAAACCAATTGTTTTTTAAAAATTGCAATTAACAATAAACAAAAATTAAATTAACACCTAGGTTTAAGTTGCTAATAATTAGGCTATTTTGTAAATTGAATTTTTAGTTTTTGAATTTGATATTTTGAATTTTGGAGTTTCCATTCGGGACTAAGCAGAAAATTAAATCAATAAACGAATAATTTTTTGCGTAATTAACAGTTTTATGTTAATTAAAAAGGCTTGAATACATGAACTGTTAGTTTTATTCTTTTTAAATTTATGCGAATTTCAAGGACCGAATGTATGATACAAATGAAATATATTAAATTATTTATAATTAGCGCATTGCTGATGATGTGCTACGAGTCTTTTTCTCAAAAATCGATGATTTATACCGATCCCGATTTAGAATATAAAACAGGACTAGAGTTATTTGAAAAACAAAAATTTGGCGTGGCTCAAAAACATTTCCAAAATGCCATTGAATCCTATGGTGGACTTAATGTTGAATTTAAAGCAAACGCCGAGTATTATACCGCTTTATGTGCTATTGAGTTATTTAACAAAGACGCTGAATATTTAATTTCTAAGTTTATAGCCGAACATCCAGAAAATTCTAAGGTTAATGCAGCCTATTTTCACATGGGAACATTCCAATATCGGCAAAAGCAATATCATCAGGCTATAAAATGGTTAAATAAGCTTAATAAAGATAAGCTAAAAAAAGAAGAGAAAGAGGAGCTATATTTTAAATTAGGTTATAGCTATTTTATGCGAAAAAATTACGACAAAGCAAGTTCTAACTTTCATAAAATAAAAGATATTGAAACAAAATTTTCTGTACCTGCAAACTACTATTATTCGCATATAGCATATCAAGATAAAAATTATGAAACTGCCTTGCAAGGCTTTCAAAAGTTAAGCCTTAATGAAACTTTTGCTCCTGTTGTGCCATATTATATTACTCAGATTTATTATTTGCAAGGTAGATATAATGAGGTAATTAAATATGCTCCACCTTTATTGGAATCGGCAAGTGCAAAACGTAGAGCCGAAATCGCTAAAGTTATTGGAGACTCTTACTATAAACAAGGACTGTTCAGCGATGCAATTGTATATCTGCAAAAACATTCAGATGAAGCTACAATGATTAACCGAAAAGATTATTACCAATTAGCATATTGTTATAATAAAATCGAAAAGTATGATAGTGCCGCTGTATTTTATGAAAAAGTTTTAGGCAAAGATGATCGCTTAGCACAAAATGCATATTTTCATATTGCCGATTGCTATATAGAACTTGATCAAAAAAATAATGCGCGCTTAGCATTTGAATTTGCTTCAAAACTTGATTTCGATCCTGAAATTAAAAGGGAAGCTTTATTTAATTATGCTTTACTAACGTATGAACTTTATCATTCGCCATTTAACGAAGCCATTGGTGCTTTTCACGAATTTATTGAATTATACCCTAATTCAGATCGTATAGATGATGCCTATAACTTCCTAGTTATGGCATATTTATATACTAGTAATTATAAAGATGCACTTAACTCTTTAGAGAAAATTTCGGAAAAAGATCGTGGAATGAAAGAAGCATATCAAAAGGTTGCATACTATCGTGGATTAGAATTGTTTAATAATCTTCATTATTTGCAAGCAGTTGAGACATTTGATAAATCTTTGCAATTTCCTGGATATAACAGAGCAATAGTGGCACAAACAAATTATTGGAAAGCCGAAGCATATTATCAAATGAAGGAATATGAAAATGCAATCGAATTTTATAATAATTTTCTTACAACAAGCGGAGCATTTCAGCTAGAAGAATATAATTTGGCTCATTATAATATGGGTTATTCATATTTTAAGCTAGAAGATTATCCAAACTCTATTCAATGGTTTAGAAAATATATAGGAATAACTAAAGATATAAAGAATATAAACATTGCAGATGCTTATAATAGAATAGGCGATAGCTATTTCATAAGTAGGAGCTACTGGGTTGCAATAGAAGCATATGATAAAGCAATTGAACTTGGATTAATTGATGACGATTACGCATTATTTCAACGTGGATTTAGTCTTGGATTATTAATTCGCCCAGAAAAGAAACTAAGCACATTACAGCAATTAATAGATCAACATCCAGAATCGGCTTATTTTGATGATGCGCTTTATGAAATGGCACGAAGTCAATTAGATGTTCAAAATCCAGAAAAAGCAGTAGATAACTATATGCGTATCATAGAAGATTTTCCTTCTAGTAGCTATGTTAAAAAATCACTTGTGCAACTTGGCTTATTAAAATATAATAATGATGAAAACCTAGAAGCATTAGTATTCTATCAAAGAGTAGTAGCAGAGTTTCCTGGTACTAACGAAGCTAAAAACGCATTAACAGGTATAAAAAACATATATGTCGATATGAACGATGTTGATTCGTATTTCTCTTATGTAAATGGCTTAGGTGAATTTGCCGATATTAGTTTAAATGAAAAAGATTCACTTTCATACATGTCGGCCGAAAAAGTATACATGGCAGGTGATTGCGATAAATCAATTAATCAGTTTAACGATTATTTAATAAAATTCCCGGATGGCTCATTTATATTAAATTCTAATTTTTACCTAGCTGATTGTCTATATAAAAAGGGTGATATTGAGAATGCTTTAAAATCATATAATTTTGTTATTAGCAAACCGAAAAATACATTTAGCGAGCAAGCATTATTGGAAGCAGCTGAAATTAATTTTAATAATGAAAATTTCGAAGAAGCACTTTTAAATTATCAGAAACTAGATCAAATAGCAGAAGTTAGTAATCATTTAATAGAATCCCGGATAGGGCAGTTGCGAAGTAATTACCTTTTAAATAATTCCAAACAAGTTATAGAGTCTGCTGATAATGTTTTACATACAGAAAAAATTTCTGCAGAGTATAAACGCGAAGCTCACTATAAAAAAGGTAAAGCTTTATATGATTTAAAAAATAATGAACTGGCACTTGATGAATTCCGGATTATATCTGAAGAAGTAAATAGTAGGGAAGGAGCAGAATCTAAATTTTTGATTTGCGAAATATATTTTAAAGATGGGCAGTTAGATGTGGCAGAACATGAAATTTTAGATTTTGCTACACAAAATACGTCGCAGGAGTTTTGGTTAGCAAAGTCGTTTATTCTTTTAGCAGATGTATACCTAAAAAACAAGGATATGTTTCAAGCTAAACATACACTAAAAAGCATTATTGAAAATTACGATCCAAATGCACAAGATGAAATAATCTCTCTGGCTACAGAAAAGTATAGTGTAATTATTAAAAATGAAGAATTAAAAGATACTCAAAAGGAATCTGATGATATAGAACTGAATTTTGATAGTAATAAAGAAGGAGAATATAACGAGTTATTTGAGGCGGCCTCTGATACAATTAAGTTTTGAAAAAAAGAAATTAAGATATGATTCGAAAAACATTAATATACATTCAAATTTTGGGATTTTTAGTTTTAGGAGTAAAAAACTCAATTGCTCAAGAAGAGTTGGTAAAAGAAGTTCAGGTTGTTAAGCCATACGAACCTACAATTTCCGATGCTTATAAACTGAATCATCTACCTAAAATTTCCGATACTGTTAAAGTAATTCCGGAAATAAAATATATTCTTCAAACGAAACCCTTAAGTGTTGGATATTCGGTGATACCTATTAAACCTGCTAAAATGGTAGGGGAACCTTTAACAAAATTAACTAATAGTTATATGAAAATAGGAATAGGTACAAAGATGTTACCTATGATAGAAGGATATATTAACAACAAACGTTCAAAAGATTATTCCATTGGTGCATACTATAAATTTTTAAATTCGATAGGGAATGCCACTTTAGATAATAATGAAAAAGAGTTTGCCGGATTTAGCGATAATGATTTGCGGTTTTTTGGAAAGAAATACTTTAAAAGCTCAATTATACAAGGTGAAATGGGTTTATTAAGCAACACAAGATATTTTTATGGCTATAATACTCAAATGGACACTATACTTGAAAAGGATAATATTAAACAGAACTTTCTAAGCTTGAATTTAGATGCTAATTATAAGAGTAGTTATGTTGATTCATCGCATATAAATTATGATTTTGGGTTTAAACTTGATTATATTAAAGATAATTTTGAGAACAATGAATTAGGGCTTAATCTTGCCGGTGATATTAATAGAATCTTTACAAAAGAGATGGTTGGTGCTAATATTGCAATTATGCATTATGCTACAAATGAAAATCTCGATTCTGTTAATAACACAATTATAAAATTAAATCCTTGGGTAGGAATATTTGGCGATAAATGGCGTATAAAAGCCGGAATAATTGTTTTTTCTGATATAAAGGGTGATAATTCAAAAACCTATTATTATCCAATGGGTTTGTTAGAGTACGATATGGCAAATCATTATTTAATACCATATGCCGGAGTTGATGGTAAATTGGAAATTAATAATTTTCAGAGAATGAGTGCTGTTAATCCATTCTTGGTCCCGGGAACAGGAGTGTTAAATACCGACCACAAATTAATTTTATTTGGAGGTATCAGAGGTAATTTTAATTCCACTACTTATTATAACTTTAAAGTATCGTATACATTAATTGATAACATGCCTTTATTTATAAATGATTTTGAAAATACAGACAGTATTGGTAACATGTTTGGCGTAATTTATGACGATCTGGAACTTGTAAATTATTTTGGAGAAATATCTGTTTCTCCTTCCGAAGAACTCAATTTTAATGTAAAAGTAAATTATAATGATTATATAATGACAACCGAGGCCAAAGCATGGCATAAACCTTCCTTTGATTTGTCTTTCACTACAAAATATAATTTACGTCAAAAAATAATATTAAAAGGCGATATTTTAGCTATTGGAAAACGGTTTGCTAAGATCGACAACTCAGTAGGTTTTAAAGAATTGGAATCTGCAATCGATATAAATATTGGAGCTGAATATAGATATTCAAAAGTGCTGTCAGGATTTATTCAGTTAAACAACTTATTATCTGACGGTTACTATGAATGGAATTATTATCCAACATACGGATTTAACATAATGTTAGGTCTAACATATTCATTCTAGAAAAATAAAATATCTCTAAAAAAAATGTGAATTTTTTGTTAATAAATAACATTGATTTATTTTGATTTAATCGCCTTAAAATCACATATTTTTACTATATTTACACGTTGAAAAAACAGACATAATCTAATTTTTTAAAGGTCTGTAAATAAGATGCATACAAACTTATTTTTACGTGTTGGAAAAACAAAAAAATCCATTTAATAAGTATCAATTTTCGCAATATTTTTTTTAGTGATTTTTCACTTAAAAAAGTTAAAGTATTGATAGAATTTTAAACAGTGTTATAACTAAATAAATATAATATGAGTGATCTGAAAAATGATGAATTGAATGAAGCTGTGGAAAACAATAGCAAGAATGGCTATTCAGCTGACAGTATTCAGGTTTTAGAAGGATTAGAGGCAGTTCGAAAAAGACCTGCTATGTATATTGGTGATATTAGTGAGAAAGGTCTTCATCATTTAGTATACGAGGTTGTAGATAATTCAATTGATGAAGCTTTAGTCGGACATTGTAAAAATATAGATGTTACAATAAACGAAGACAATTCCATTACTGTTATTGATGATGGTAGAGGAATTCCCGTTGATTTTCACGAAAAAGAGGGTAAATCAGCATTAGAGGTTGTAATGACAATTCTTCATGCAGGGGGTAAATTTGATAAGGATTCTTATAAAGTTTCTGGTGGATTACATGGTGTAGGTGTATCTTGTGTTAACGCTCTTTCAAAAGATTTACGTGCCGAAATTCATCGCGATGGTAAAATATATGTACAGGAATATAAGATAGGAAAACCAACTGGTGATATTCAAACAATTGGAGAAACAGACAAAACAGGAACAATAATTACTTTCAAACCAGATGATAGTATTTTTGCTGTTCTAGAATATAAATATGAAATAATTGCTTCAAGATTGCGCGAATTGGCATTCTTAAATAAAGGAATACATCTTTCAATTTTGGATAAAAGAGAACTTGAGGAAAATGGTAATGGAAATGGGAATGGGAGTGAATTTAGAAACGACTCATATTATTCGGAAGAAGGATTAAAAGAATTTGTTGCTTTCCTTGATGCTTCTCGTGAAAAGCTTATTAACGACACCATTTATCTTGATACTGAAAAAAATAATGTTCCTGTTGAAATTGCTTTACGTTACAATACCTCATTTTCGGAAAATATACATTCATATGTAAATAATATTAATACGATTGAGGGTGGTACTCATTTATCAGGTTTCCGTAGAGGATTAACCAGAACTTTAAAAAGTTATGCCGAAAAATCAGGTATGCTTTCTAAACTTAAATTTGATATTAGTGGCGATGATTTTCGTGAGGGTTTAACGGCGGTTATTTCAGTTAAAGTTCAGGAACCACAATTTGAAGGTCAAACTAAAACAAAGCTTGGTAATACCGAAGTAATGGGCTCAGTTGATCAGGCTGTAAGTGAGTCATTATCTAATTACCTTGAGGAGAATCCAAAGGATTCAAGAATAATTGTACAGAAGGTAATATTAGCTGCAACTGCTCGTCATGCTGCACGAAAAGCAAGAGAATTAGTTCAGCGTAAAAATGTATTAACAGGATCAGGATTGCCAGGGAAGTTATCAGATTGTTCTGATAAAAATCCGGAACTTTGCGAGATATTTCTAGTCGAGGGAGATTCTGCGGGTGGTACTGCTAAAGCTGGTCGAGACAGAAAATTTCAGGCTATAATGCCTTTACGAGGTAAAATCCTAAATGTAGAAAAGGCAATGCCTTATAAGATCTTCGAGAACGAAGAAATAAAAAATATTTTTACTGCTTTAGGTGTTTCTATAGGTACCGAAGAGGATACTAAAGAGCTTAACCTCGAGAAATTAAGATATCATAAAGTTGTAATCATGTGTGACGCCGATGTGGATGGTAGTCACATTGAAACTTTAATTATGACATTCTTTTTCCGTTATATGACAGAATTAATTAATAGAGGTCATCTATATATTGCTACTCCTCCTTTATATCTGGTTAAGAAGGGAAAAACACATCAATATTGCTGGTCTGATGAAGAAAGAAATGCTGTAGTTAAGGAATTAGAAAATGGTAAAGAAGGTTCAGTTTCTATTCAGAGATACAAAGGACTTGGTGAAATGAATGCAGAACAGCTTTGGGATACTACTATGGATTCGGAACGTAGAAAATTACGTCAGATAACTATAGACAGTGCTGCAGAAGCAGATCGTGTATTTTCTATGCTTATGGGTGATGAAGTACCTCCACGTAGAGAATTTATTGAAAAACACGCTAAATACGCAAGAATAGACGTATAATAAAACTCATAATATAAAAAAGAGAGGCAATAAATCAATTGCCTCTCTTTTTTTATTTTAAAGTATTTAATTGAATTTATAAGCTGCTTTTTCTAAATCTCTTACCGTTTTAATTTTAATTGGTGTGTTTAGATATTGATCTAAAAACTTATAAATTTTCACACGAACTTCTCTTGCGTGTTTTGTATCCATTCTGTCAAATGAATGCCCTCCGGGAATTGCTTGAAAAATTTCATATTCAAACTTCTTTCCTTCTGCTTTTAGAGATTTTATCAGATGTTCTACTTCTAACACATTAACATCATCATCAATAGTATTAGTGTGTATTAGTAAAGGAGTGCCGGTATATTTATGAGTATTCCAGGCAGGAGATCTACGTCGGTATTCATTAACATCTTCAAAAGCAGTTTTCCCAATATGATAATCTGCAGAATATAATTCGCGATAGCTTTGAGTTTGATAACCCATTCTTGCTATTAAATCACTTACAGGAACACCTGCAAATGCTACTTTGTAATTTTTAGGGTTATCAAAAATATTCATAAGAGAAATTAATCCACCATGACTCCACCCAATTATTCCTACCCTGTTTCCATCTACAATTTCATAATTATCAATCATAAATTGGCGACTGGCATCAACATCTTCAACTTCCAATCCGCCATAATCTATCTTTTCATAATGACCTTTGCCATAACCTGTACTGCCACGATATTCAGCTGCAACAACTATATATTGTTGTGCAATTAATTCACGTATAATATGAGCGTAATATGTTGTAAAATCACTATGAACACCTCCGTGTGGTAAAACTATTAGTGGATATTTTTTTGAAGGATCAATATCTTTTGGAATAAATGTATATGACCAAAATTTTACAGGATTTCCAGCACCTTGTGCGGTTTCATTTTTTTCTTTCCATTTTGGTGGACCATAAATATATACTTTGTCAATGTATGCTACATCACCAACTTTATTGTACCAAAGAATGTCATCGGAAATTTTTTCTAATTTATCTAAACGATGATTAAGTTGTTCAAGTTGTTCATTTAACTTCTCAATAATTACATCTTTGTTTTCATTTGTTTGTGCGATAATATTTATGTTTATAAAACAAATTAATGTAAAAATGAAAATAAGTTTTAGTTTTTTCATGATTTGGATTATTATATTTTGTAATTAAAATAATAAGTATTAGTATGATTTTAAATATCAATTTCTCCTTTAAAAACAAATGTAGCAGAACCCGTTAACCAAATGTCTGTAAAAGTATTATCATTTTGTTTTTTAAAAGAGACTTTAAGATTACCACCCTTTGTAATAATATCATATGAATTTTTATCATTATCAGTGTAAAATGATGCACTAATAGCAGCAGCCGTAACTCCTGTTCCGCATGCTAATGTTTCATCTTCAACACCACGTTCGTAAGTGCGAACAAATAATTTCTCACCTTGTATTTCTACAAAATTTACATTAGTTCCTTTAGGTGCAAACACGCCACTGTTTCTAATTTCTTTTCCGCGTTTGTAAACATCAATATTTGAGATGTCATCTCTAAAAGTAACATAATGAGGTGATCCGGTATCTATAAAATAGTTTGTATTCACAATTCTTAAATCATCTACATCTTTCATTTGTAACGAAACAGAATTGATATCATTAACTATTGCTTTATGAGGTCCATCTGTGGCAATAAAATTAGCATCTTTTGTAACAATGTTAAGTGATTTTGCAAAAGCAGCAAGGCATCGGCCTCCATTACCACACATAGTACTTTCTTTACCATCAGAATTAAAATAAAACATTTTAAAATCAAAATCTGAATGATTTTCTAAAAGCATTAAACCATCGGCTCCAATCCCAAATCTTCGGTCACATAATCTACAAATTTGTGCTTCTGTAAGCTTGATTTTATCCGATCTATTATCAATAATAATAAAATCATTGCCGGCACCTTGATATTTGCGGAAACTTAAGTTCATAAAGTATTTTTTGTAAACTTATGAATAAAATTGTAAAAAAGTAACAAAGGATTAATTCAAAAATTCTATTAAATAAATCTTTAAGGGAACTAATAGTTTATTCAAATCAATATAATTTATTGAATTTTAACTAAGGATTAAGTGTTGTTAAATTATGTTAAGTACCTTTACATTTAGTATTATAGGTATTAAATTTGATGCTTAGATATAGAATGTTTAATAAAAATTATTAAAATGATTAAAACACGAACACTTATTGGAAATATTGCAATAGCTTTTTTGTCGGCTTTAATTGCGGTAATAGTATATTCGAATTTTTTTCATAATAAAATTATAAATAAGCCTAATGCAGTTTTACAAAAACAACACACAATAAGCTTATTAGATGATTCGAATCTAGTAAATTACACTCAAAATCCTCGTACGAAAACCAGTCAAGTTTTTGATTTTACTGTTGCAGCAGAAAAAAGTATAAATGCAGTTGTTCATGTAACATCAACATATAATTTGCAGAATGAAGATTATTATAGCAATCCTATAACAGAATGGTTGTTTGGAGAAGCACAAAGACAACCTAGTGTTTCTTTTGGTTCGGGGGTAATTATTTCGGAGGACGGATATATAGTGACAAACTTTCACGTTGTCGAAAAATCAAGCGAAATACAAATAGTTTTAAATGATAAACGAACTTTTAAGGCTGAATTAATTGGAAAAGATGCTGGAACCGATTTGGCTGTTTTAAAAGTTGAGTCATCAAATCTTCCAAATATCTCATTTGGTAATTCCGATATTTTAAAAGTAGGTGAGTGGGTATTGGCTGTTGGAAATCCTTTTAATTTAACTTCTACTGTAACGGCCGGAATTGTAAGCGCTAAAGCAAGGAATATAAATATCTTGCGCGAACAAAGTCAATATCCAATTGAATCGTTTATTCAAACCGATGCCGCTGTTAATAGAGGAAATAGTGGAGGTGCCTTGGTGAATTTAAATGGTGATTTAATTGGTATTAATTCGGCGATTATTTCTCCATCTGGTTCATATTCAGGATATTCATTTGCTGTTCCAGTAAATTTGGTGAAAAAAGTTGTGACAGATATTATTAAATATGGCGAAGTGCAAAGGGCTGTGTTGGGCGTATCAATCAATAATATTGATAGTGAAAAAGCAGATGAATTAAATCTTAGTAAAATTGAAGGTGTATTAATTGCTGATGTAACAAAAGATGGAGCGGCCAACGAAGTAGGTTTAAAAGTGAATGATGTTATTCTTGAAATTAACAGTATTAAAGTAAATAGCTCTGCTGAACTTATGGAGCAAATTGGGAAGTACCACCCTGGTGAAACAATAAATATTACTATTAATAGAAATAATAAAAAGAAACAATTTGAGGTGCTATTACGTAATACACTAGGAACCACAAAGATTATAAAAACTGAAGAATACTTGTCAATTTTGGGTGCTTCCTTTAAACAAATTGACGCAAATGAAAAACATGTTTTTGGTATAAAAAACGGAGTTAAAATTATTGATTTAAAGAATGGAGCCTTAAAACAAGCAGGATTAAAAGAAGGCTATGTAATTACACATATTGAGAATGAGAAGATTACTCAAATTGATGATATAAAAGAAATTATTAACAAAAAAGGGAAAGGTGCTGTTGTAGAATTTGGGGCGATGTATTCTGGTCACAAATATATTTATGTTTACAGATATAAAGTAAAAATTGAATAGTTTTTAACTGTTTTACGTGTCCTGAAAGATTACTAATTTCCCTGAAAAACGCCTTGACAGAAATTATAATTTATGATAAATTGTTATAAAACTTATAGTAATGAGGCAACTAAAAATCACAAAATCAATAACTAACAGAGAAAGTGCTTCTCTCGATAAATATTTACAGGAAATAGGACGAGAGAGTTTGCTTACCGTTGAAGAAGAAGTTGATTTAGCTCAAAGAATAAGACGCGGAGATCAGATAGCATTAGAAAAGTTAACTAAAGCTAATTTACGATTTGTGGTTTCGGTTGCAAAACAATATCAAAATCAAGGATTAACATTGCCGGATTTAATTAATGAAGGAAATTTTGGCTTAATAAAAGCTGCAGGAAAATTTGACGAGACTCGTGGTTTTAAGTTTATTTCTTACGCCGTTTGGTGGATGCGACAATCAATTTTACAAGCTTTAGCTGAACAATCCAGAATTGTACGATTACCTTTAAATCAAGTTGGCTCTTTAAATAGAATAAGAAAAGAGTTTTCAAGATTTGAGCAGGAAAATGAAAGAGTCCCTTCAGCAGAGGAATTAGCTGATCGATTAGAACTTCCACAAGATAAAGTTGCAGACACAATGCGTATTTCTGGTCGTCATGTTTCAGTTGATGCTCCTTTTACTTTAGGAGAGGAAAGTAGTTTGCTAGATGTACTTGAAAATGATTCATCACCTAAGGCCGATAATATATTAATTAATGAGTCCTTAATACATGAAGTTGATCGCGCATTAACAACTCTAACCTCTAGAGAAAAGGAAATTATTAAATACTTTTTTGGTGTTGGTGTTTCAGAAATGAACTTGGAAGAAATTGGGGATCGTGTAGGATTAACTAGGGAACGTGTTCGTCAAATTAAAGAAAAAGCAATTAGAAGATTAAGGCATACATCTCGAAGTAAATTGCTTAAGTCGTATTTAGGTTAGATTTATATAATTATAAAATATAACAAAAAGTCGGTGCTTATCATCCTCAATTGAGGATCTCTTATTTTTTATTTAATAACTCTTGTAAAGCATACATTTCGTCTCGTAATCGAGCTGCTTCTTGGAAGTTTAAATCTTTAGCAGCTTTTCCCATTGATATTTTAGTTTTTTCAATAGCTTTTTCCAAGGCTACTTTATTCATATATTGTACAACTGGATCGGCTGCTATATTCATTTTGCCAGATTCAGAATATGCTTTTCCTTTTTTCCCGGTTTGAATTTGATAATCGCCCATCATAGATTTTGATGCTTTAATAATTTGCTGAGGACTTATCTTATATTTCTCATTGTAAGCAAGTTGTTTTTCTCGTCTGTCATTTGTCTGATCAATTGTTAACTGCATCGATCTTGTTATTTTATCGGCATACATTATAACTCGTCCTTCGATATTTCTTGCGGCTCGACCAGCAGTTTGTGTTAATGATCGATTTGACCTTAAGAAACCCTCTTTATCTGCATCTAAAATTGCTACAAGTGCTACTTCGGGTAAATCAAGTCCTTCACGTAATAGGTTTACACCAATTAATACATCAATAGTACCATCTCGTAATTCATCCATTATTTCTACTCGTTCCATTGTGATTATATCAGAATGGATATATCTGCATTTTATTTCAAAACGACCGAGATATTTCGTGAGCTCTTCAGCCATTCTTTTAGTTAAAGTAGTAACAAGAACTCTTTGATTTTTTTTAACTCTTTGATTTATTTCTTCCATTAAATCATCAATCTGATTTAACGATGGTCTGACTTCAATTTCCGGATCTAATAAACCTGTTGGTCTTATAACTTGCTCAACAAATACACCTTCACATTTTTCAAATTCGTAATCCGCAGGTGTTGCACTTACAAAAAGTATCTGATTGGTTAAAGATTCAAATTCCTCAAATTTTAAAGGTCTATTATCAATAGCTGCCGGCAATCGAAATCCATATTCAACAAGATTTTTTTTACGAGCTTGATCACCACCAAACATAGCTCTTACTTGTGGTAAGGTAACATGACTTTCATCTACTACTGTTAAGAAATCATCAGGAAAATAATCTAATAAACAGAAAGGACGCGTACCTGGGTTTCTTCCATCGAAATATCGAGAATAATTTTCTATTCCTGAACAATATCCAAGTTCTTTTATCATTTCTAGATCATACTCAACTCTGTCCTTAATTCTTTTTGCTTCGTGATTTTTGCCAATTGATTTAAAATATTCAATTTGTTTAAATAAGTCGTCTTGTATTTCATGGATAGCTTTATTCATCCTATCCTTTGTTGTTACAAAAATATTAGCAGGATATATAATTCCAGTTTTTATTTTATCGATGATTTGATTATTAACTGGATCAAATGTTTCAATTTCTTCAATTTCATCACCCCAAAATGCAACTTTATACGCAAGATCACTATAAGCTAAGTATATATCAATAGTATCTCCTTTGACTCTAAAAGTTCCGGGTTTGAAATCAAATTCGCTTCGAGAATAAAGACTTTCAACTAAAAAACGTAAAAATTGATTTCGATTTATGACTTGTCCTTGTTTTATTGTGATTGTATTGCTGTGAAAATCCTCAGGATTTCCTATACCGTAAATGCACGAAACGGAAGAAACAACGATAATATCTCTTCTGCCTGAAAGCAATGAGGATGTTGTATGTAATCGAAGTTTCTCAATTTCCTGGTTTATTGATAAATCTTTTTCAATATATGTATCTGTAATTGGCAAATAAGCTTCAGGCTGATAATAATCGTAATAAGAAACAAAAAATTCTACCGCGTTATTTGGAAAGAATTGTTTAAACTCACCATACAATTGCGCGGCCAATGTTTTGTTATGACTTAAAACGAGTGTTGGCCGTTCTACCTTGTTTATAACATTGGCAACTGTAAATGTTTTCCCTGAACCAGTAACTCCCAGTAAGGTTTGGAATTTATCACCTCGATTTACTCCTTCTATCAGTTGTTTAATAGCTTCCGGTTGATCACCGGTTGGTAAATATTCAGATGTTAATTTAAACTCCATTAAATAATTATTGCTTTTTAAGAATAACGTAAATCGGATAATGATCACTATATCCACCATAATAGTTTGGACCACCATAAGTTCTGTTTGGACTTTTGTTGCCATCTTTACCAGTAAATGTTATCCATTCTGCAGAAAATATATGTCCGGTATTTTCGCTGACATTTAAGCTCTTATTATTATTTACTAAATTGTTTGAAACAATAATATGATCCAATATGCTCCACTTTCCTCTATAATTGTGAGTTCCTAAACCATTTTCTGATAATGTATACATTAAATTGTGTAATGATTCCGTATCTCCGGAATTGTTTGCTCTTAAAGTTTCAAACACACTTTTATTTGTTGGTTCATCATTAAGGTCGCCCATTATTAGAATTTTTGCATTTTTATTGATTAGTAAAATAGAATCAATATTGTTTCGTAAAATTTGGGCACATTGAACTCTTTGTGGTTCAGTTTTTTCCTGGCCTCCACTTCTCGATTTCCAATGATTAACAAATACATGCACCGTATCTAAATTATTTAATATACCTTTTGTATATAATATATCACGTACTTTATATTTTGTGTTAAGAGGAATAGGTATTTTCTGATGATTTAGATATTCAAAATTATCCGTTTTGTAAATTAGTGCAACATCTATACCTCTTATATCCGAACTTTCTTCATGCACAATTTTATAATTCCCGTCTTTTAAATAATTTGTTTTTATTAAATCTTCCAGAACCAATTTGTTTTCAATCTCAGCAAATCCAACTATAACAGGCAAGTCAGTATCGTTAAAGGAACTTATTACTTTTGCTATATCATTTAATTTTTTCTGATATCTGTTATTTGTCCATTTTTTATCACTTTCTGGAGTAAATTCTTCATCCATTGTTATGGGGTTATTTATTGTGTCAAAAAGATTCTCAACATTATAAAAAGCAATTATAGATTCTGTTTTGTTGTTTTGTGAATATGATAAAATCGGAATAAGGCAAATAATAAAAAAAGCAAGAATATTCTTCATGATAATGTATGAATTGGTTAAGGCTTGTAAAAATACTAAAATATATGACAAACTATATCTGACATTACGACAGAGAAGAAAAAGAGGCTGTCCAGGAAGACTGCAAATTGTCTATACTTCGACAAGCTCAGCATGACAATTAGCTGATATTCTGTTTGTCACACTGAGCCTGTCGAAGTGTTTTTACTTTAATATTACCTTTTTGGACAGCCTCTTTTTGTCGGGATGAGAAGATTCGAACTTCCGGCTCCTGGTCCCCCAGACCAGTACTCTAACCTGGCTGAGCTACATCCCGATTACTTTTTAATATCATTATTTTACGACATTCAGACACATGCGCTCTGTATCCTATTATCAGCAGCTGACTGAGCTTGCCTGCCACCAGGCCATAGCCGTCAAGCTAAGAATTATGTATCAACTTAATTTTCTGAAAATGAGACATATCTCCTTTTTTTGTTTCTCGAAATAGTTTTCTTTCTGAGATATTTATAAGTAAAAACAACCACTCTGTAATGTCGTTTTTTTGGAA
>JAQIBH010000060.1 GCA_027859205.1 Bacteroidales bacterium
GCAGCAAGAGAGGTAGGGTTAAAAAGTGCATGTGAGGTTTTCGCCGATAGAGCTTATAATGATGACGGGTCGTTAGTATCCCGATTTAAGTATGGAGCTGTATTTCATGATAGCGAAACATGTCTAAAACAAGTAAAAAATATTATAACAGAGAATTCAATTCAAACGATTAATGGTAATTCAATTGAAACATGTGTTGATACGATTTGTATTAATGGCGATAATTCAGAAGCACTCGATTTTGTTAAAACGTTTCACAAATTTCTTGCTAAAAAAGAAGTTAAATTAAAGAGCTTAAAAGCTTAAACAAATAATAAAAAGGGACTATTCGTCCCTTTTTATTGTTTATGCATTTTTTAAAGTTTCCTTTCTTATTTACAACATCCTGCTAGAGCATTGTAAACTTCATCATTAGCCTTTTCTTTTTCAGTATCATGGCCTACTTTTGCTATAGCTTTATGAATATCGTCAAGCTTAACCTTGACTTCATCGAAAGAAATTTCTACCATCTTAGTTTCTTTATCCCAGTCAGCTGTTGTAACACCGTCCAAGTCCAACACAGCTTTTTCAATACGACTTTCGCACATTCCACAGCTGCCATAAACTTTAAATTTCTCTGTCTTAATATTCTGAGCAAGTGCTGAAAAACTTATACTCAAAATAACTAACACACTTAATAATACCGTCTTTTTCATTTTTTTTGTTTTTTTGTTAATACTATTGGTTTTGATTCTTTTCTCTATTTAATAAATTCTATTTCTTATTTTGTACCTTGAAAGTGATAGTCACCATCTTTTATTTTAAATATATAACCGAATGAATGTTGCATCATATCAAAACCTCCAAAATGTTCGTCTACGTCAATATGTTCATCATTCATGTGGTGTATCCATTCTGTTTCACCATTTTGCTTGTCTATCATCATTCCACCCGACATATGGCCAACACCATAAATGTGCCCATACATATGTTCAAAATCATCTCCTGTAAGACAAACCATTACGCTATCGTTATGTTCAAAATAATTAAGCATAAAAGTGGTGTCAAACTCACTTCCATAACAATGAACTTGAATTTGTTCATCATTTAATTTTATTACTTCAGCACTTGCCAAAGAACTAATTAACTCTGCATTAGTATTGCTTTTTAAGCTACTTTCTATTGAGATTGTACCGTAATATATTCCTTCAATAGAGTTAACATTTAAATCATCTGTTTTATCGCATGCAATTATTAATAATGTTAAAATAGAAAAAATTAAAATGTTTCTTTTTTTCATAATAATGGTTTTAAGATTAAGTTTTAATTAGGTAAAGAATAAATAATTGTTTGACTATGGGCGTTGAAATCTTTACCAATATGTTTGTAGATTAATAACTTTTTCTGACCTTCAGAATCAATTATTTCCATGTCATTGCTATCTTCAACTTTTAATATACTTTCGCCTCTTTCGTTAATAATATTAAGAGTAAAAGAAATATTTACAAAAGGCTCAAAAGGATCTTCATAATCTGAATTATTTGAATAAACTACGCAAGAATAAACCACTTCAATTAATTCATCTTTGTTAAAGGTAGATTGTGAAATATATTTAATTTCATCTAAAACATGGTGCTTTGGAAGCGGTAATTTTACCGTTTTCCACAAAGTATTATCCAAGTTATAAATTTTTAGTTCTTGAGATTTTTTGTTGTAATTCAGATATTTAAATTGCCCATCTTCAAGTTGAACTGACTTATACTTTGAATCAACAATACCTTCATAATTTAATTGAGCATATCCGAAAGAGGATATAATCGAAAAAATTATGATAATTATAATTTTTGTCTTCATAATTTTTAAATATTTGATTAATAATTATTTTGCAATTCTATATAAACAACATTCCGGTAAAGCATTATAAATTTTATCAGGAGCTTTTTCAATTTCTGTATCATGCCCTGCTTTAGCAATTACTTTGTGAATGTCGATCAATTTTACTTTACCTGAATCAAATGATATATGTGCCATTTTGGTATCTGTGCTCCATTCTGCTGTACTTACTCCATTTAACGATAATGCAGCTTTTTCAATTCGATCTTTACACATTTCGCAATTACCGCCAACTGTAAACATCTCATGTTTTAAGACCTTTTCTTGAGTTATATGTTCAGAATGATCTTCTGTTTTATTTATTTTAATTGTCCCCTGTCCGTCCGGCAAGCGGGCATGATTATGTCCGGTTGATGTTTTACCTCCGCTCGGGTTCATCATACTAGGAAATCCAATTAATTGTGCTGCGGCATCAATTTTAAATACTCCATTTACAGCGATTTCTTCACCTTCGTTTAACCCTTGTGTTATTACATAATATGAACCAGCTTCAGGACCAAGAACAACTTCTCTATAAAGAAATGAAGGTGATTCGCGATCTGGTACTTTAACATATACAATGGCACGCTTCCCTGTCCAAAGTATTGCCGATTTTGGAATAAGAATTTCATTGTTGCTTTCAGCTATTTTTGAGTTTAAAAGACCAGAAGTAAACATTTCGGGTTTTAAAGTCATATTGGTATTAGGCACTTCAACTCGAACTTTAGTAACACGAGTTTGTGCGTTAATAAACGGATCAATATAGCTTACTTTTGCATTAAAGTTTTTACCGGGTAATGCCTGTATTGTAAAATTTATTTTGTCGCCTAACTTTATCCAGGGAAGATCGCTTTCGTAAGCATTGAACATAACCCATACTTTAGTCAAGTCTACTACTTTAAAAAGTGCTGTTCCTTCTTTAATATAATCTCCAATAGCTACATGACGAATTGTAACTGTTCCTGCTGTTGGCGATAAAACATCAAAATAAATTTGAGGTTCTCCCTTTTCTTCAATATCAGAAATCTGCTTGTCAGATAAATCCCAAAGTTTCAATTTCCCCTTTGCCGCAGTATAAAGTGAAGGCCTGCTATCTTTAAAACTAATAGCTTCTAATAATTCACGCTGTGCAGTAACTAAGTTAGGAGAATATATTGTTGCTAGTTTTTCTCCTTTTTGTACATTTTGCCCTGTGAAATTAACATAGAGTTTTTCAATTCGTCCACCAAATCGTGCCGTTAGTTCTGTAATATTACGTTCATCTGCTTGGACTTTACCTTGTAAGTAAACCGATTTTTCAGGTACTCCTTTTGAAACTATAACGGTTTGAATCATTGATAATTTTGCAGCAGACTCTGTCATTACAATTTCGTATGGATCTGCATCATTTCCTCCTGAACTCATTGTTGTTAACGGAATCAAATCCATAGCGCAAATTGGACATTGACCTGGTTTATCTTGTTTAATTTGTGGGTGCATTGAACAAGTCCATGTACTAGGTTCTGCTGATTCATGATTATGACCTTCATGACCTTCAGTCTCTATGTTAGCAATAGTGGCAACATCTGCCGAATGGAAGAATAACCATCCTGCGAACATTCCTACAATGAATACACCAATTACAAGTTTGTAATTTCCTTTTATATTTTCTATTAAATTTTTCATTTTGTTGTATTGTTAATTACCTATTAAATATGTGATGAATGAAATTGCTGCTTGCTTATCAGCTCGTGATTTTTCTAATTCCAGATTATATTTAAGAACTTTTCGCTCCATTCGTAAGATTTCCTCAAAGTCTTTGTTGCCAGTTGAATATTCTGTTTCTAAAAGCTTTAGTGATTTCTTTGCTAAATTTAGTTGTGATTCATATAAGAAGATTCTTCGGTCAGCATCACTGTAATCTTTCCATCCGTTTTCAAAAAGTGTTTCAAGAATATTTATCTTGTTAGTTTTTTCATTTTCTTTAGCAATTTCCAGATATATTACTTCCTGCACCATTGCTTTGTATTTATTACGATAAAGCGGAATAGTAATTCCTACTTTTGGAAATATAAAAGCATCGGTACCTGTCATATTGTTATCACCTTTACCAACGAATGTATAATCAATGCCAATATTAAAGCTAGGTTTACCATTCTTGATGGCAACATCTTTTTTATAAGAAAGAGCTTCAGTTTGAAAATCAAGGCTTAATAACTGATGATTTTTTATCAGAATTGAATCTAAAGCTGCTTGTTTTGAAAGTCTAAAGTCATTTGTCCATAATAAGTCAGGAATTAATACAGATTCATGCTCATTAGTATTTAACAAGTTATTAAACATCACCTCTAAAAAATATTGCTTATCCTTTAAAAGTGCAAGTTGATTTTCTAGATCTCCAATCTCCATTTCAATTCGGTATTCATCAACTGCTGAAACTAATCCTGATTCTACCTTTATAATCGCTAATTTCCGAAAAGTATTTAAAATCTCAATATTTTCGGCACTTATAGAAATTGCTTTTTTATTAAAATAAAGGTTGTAATAGGTTGATTTTATTTCATTAAATAATTGTGACTTAGCATCATTAAAAACTTCATATTTCGCTTTAGCTAATTGAATGGCTACGCTTTCTTTGGCTTTAAGTGTACCAAACCAAGGAAACATTTGTGAGGCAGATAATTTAAATTCTTGAGGACCCACTCTTGTTTCTACAGGTTGAATAAAATAAGCAAAGGCTATTTGCGGATCAGGTAAAGATTTTACCTGTGGAGCTACTTCCAAGGCTGCCATATATTCATTGAATTTAGCTTTAAGTCCCGGATTATTTTCAGCTGCTGTTTCTAAATATCTATTTAATTCATCTTGTGCTGAAACCATTGAAGAAATCAGTATTACGAGAATTCCTATGATGATTTTATATTTTTTCATAATTCTTTACTTTTTGAAGTTTTAATTCTTTCTTTAACGAGTTCTCTTTCCACAAACTGTATAGTACAGGAACCACAAACATCGTTAATACTTCTATGGTCATTCCGCCAAACAATGGAATAGCCATAGGAACCATTATATCCGATCCTTTTCCGGTTGATGTAAGTATTGGAATTAAAGCAATAATAGTAGTGGCTGTGGTCATAATTGCAGGCCTAACCCTTTTTGATCCTGCTTCAAGAACTAATGCTCGTACTTCTTTTATGGTTTCAGGTTTATGCTTATCATATAATTGTTTAATATAAGTGCTTATTAAAACTCCATCATCGGTAGCAACACCAAACAGAGCAATGAAACCTACCCAAACTGCTACACTTAAATTAATAGTATGTACCTGAAATAAATCTCTTAGGCTCATTCCGGCCATAGTACCATTCATAAACCAAGGTTGGCCATATAGCCAAAGCATAATAAATCCTCCTGACAAAGCCACTATTATACCTGTAAATATTAAGGATGTGGATACAACCGATCGGAATTGGAAATATAGTATAAGAAATATAATGATTAAGGAAATTGGTACTACCAATGCTAAACGCTTGGTGGCTCTTATCTGATTTTCATAATTACCTGTAAAAACGTAACTAACGCCAGCGGGTACATTAAATTCTCCCTGATCACTTTTATTTTTTAAATAGGCTTGTGCATTTTCCACTACATCAATTTCAGCGAATCCTTCTTTTTTATCGAAAATTATATAGCCGACCAAAAAAGTGTTTTCACTTTTAATTAATTGTGGGCCACGAGTATAATGTATAGTTACCAGTTCTCCCAATGGAATTTGTGCACCTGAAGGAGAAGGGATAAGAATCTTTTTTAGATCTTCGGGATTGTCCCTATATTCTCGGGCATATCTTAAGCGGACAGGAAAACGTTCACGACCTTCTACAGTTGTTGTTAATTTCATACCACCAATGGCGCTTCCTATAATTGTTTGAAGATTTTTAACCGAAATACCAAAACGACCAATTGCATCTCTGTTAATTTCCATTTCGAGATAAGGTTTGCCAACAACACGGTCAGCAAATACTGACATTGACTGTACACCTTCAACTTGTTTTAAATGTTTTTCAATTTCGTAACCAAGCTTTTCAATACTTTCCAAATTGGGACCGTATACTTTTATTCCCATTGGCGCACGCATACCTGTTTGCAACATAACCAAACGAGTTTGTATAGGTTGCAGTTTAGGTGCAGAAGTTAATCCAGGTATAGTTGCTTGCTTTATAATCTCATCCCAAATATCGTTAGATGATTTAATTTCGTCGCGCCATTGTCGGAAATATTCTCCATTCTTAAATTCGATAAGGTTTTCCCTATCAATTGATCGGAAGTCTTCTTCCTTAGGGTTATAAATAGTGCCATCGTTTAAAATAAAGGCACCTTTTTTATTTACCTTAAAGCGTACACGATGTCCTTTCTCATTCAGAATATATTCTGATTTGTAATTGATTACATTCTCGAACATAGACGTTGGAGCAGGATCTAGTGCAGAGTTTACACGTCCCCATTTACCAACTACACTTTCTACTTCGGGTATTGAATTTACTTTTTTATCTAATATACGAATTACTTCAATGTTCTCCTCAATTCCTGAGTGAGGCATTGTAGTGGGCATTAGCAAGAATGAACCTTCATCCAAAGTAGGCATAAACTCTTTTCCAATACCCGGAATTGATTCGTTTAGGCTCTGATATGTGTCAGTCTTCTTAATGAAATTAGGCATAAAACCAAAGAGCTTATCAAATCCTTGCCAACTTGTTATTCCAAATAAAACAATGAATATAGGAATACTCAGAAATGTCCATTTATTTTCTAAACACCAACTTAATATTTTAGAATAGTAAATTACAACTAAGGATAAAAGTCCTAAAACAGTTACTACTATTACAATAACAAATAGAAAATTAGCAAAAACTGTGTTTTGTGCTCCTAAAGGTACCCATGCTTTGGTTAGGAAAAACACAACAACAATAGTAGTTATGGCTATGTTAATTACATTTATCCATGATTTTTTTAATACAGTTGGCCATGTTTCCGAAACGAAGCTATTCAAACCATAAGCCGTTATTGCTAGAGCAATATAATGCCCGCTAAAAACTGAAAGTACTATTCCGGATATTATAAGAATGCTATTCCAGATTTTCTTGTATTTGTTTTTATCAACTTTAATCGAAAAAACCAGATGTGCCAGTGTAGGAATAATTATTAAACCAATTACTAATGCAGAAAGCATCGTGAAAGTTTTGGTAAAAGCCAGAGGCTTAAATAGTTTCCCTTCAGCTGCTTCCATGGCAAAAACAGGAAGAAAACTTACAATTGTTGTTGCAAGTGCAGTTACTACTGCTCCCGCTACTTCAGCCGTAGCATCATAAATAATATTGAGTAGCTTTTTCCCACGGGCACCAAAGTTTTTAACCATTTCGATATGACGAATAATATTTTCAACAAAGACTATTCCCACATCAACCATAACTCCAATTGCAATTGCAATACCAGATAAAGCAACAATGTTTGCGTCAACACCAAACCTGCGCATTGTAATAAATGTTATTAATACACCTAATGGCAAAAGGGTTGAAATTAGAAACGATGCTCGTAAGTTTAAAACTAGTACTATAATAACTAATATACTTACTAATAATTCGAGTGTAATGGCTTCTTCCAATGTTCCTAAAGTTTCCTTTATTAATCCAGCACGATCATAAAAAGGAACTATTGTTATCTTTGAAACTGTTCCATCTTCCAATGTTTTTGAAGGTAATCCAGGTTCAATTTCGGCAATTTTTGCTTTTACATTTTCGATTGTTTCCAGGGGATTGGCTCCGTAACGAGCAACCACTACTCCTCCAACTGCCTCAGCACCACCTTTATCCAAGCCACCACGACGTGTAGCTGGACCGAAGTTAATTTTAGCTACATCCTTTAATCGAATTGGTACATTATTGTGAACAGTTACTACGCTTTTTTCTAAATCCTCCAGCGAATTTATATAACCCAAAGCTCTTACTAAATACTCGACTCGATTGAATTCAATAGTACGAGCACCAATATCAAGATTGCTATTTTTTACAGCAGCCATTATTTGTGCTATGTTTACACCATGTGCTTTCATGGCGTTAGGATCAATGTCAATTTGGTATTCTTTTATGAAGCCGCCAATTGATGCCACTTCTGCTACACCTTTTGCAGATGTTAGTGAGTATTTGACATAGAAATCCTGTATAGTTCTAAGTTCATGAGGATCCCAACCACCCGAGGGTTTCCCATTTTTATCTCTTCCTTCTAAAGTATACCAATATATTTGCCCAAGAGCTGTTGCATCAGGGCCGAGGGAAGGAGATACATCATCTGGGAGTGTCCCTTTTGGTAGGGAATTCAATTTTTCAAGAATTCGTGTTCTGCTCCAATAAAACTCTATATCTTCTTCGAAAATGATATAGATACTTGACACTCCAAATATGGAATTACTTCTTATGGTTTTAACTCCTGAAATACCAAGTAAAGCAGTTGTTAACGGATATGATATTTGGTCTTCAATATCTTGTGGTGATCTTCCGGACCATTCTGTGTACACTATTTGCTGATTTTCTCCAATATCAGGAATAGCATCAACTGGAACCGGATCGTTTGGCAGAAAGCCTGTTTCCCAGCTAAATGGTGATGATATTATGCCCCAAGCTATAAGAATGATCAGAGCAAGATAAGTCACTAATTTATTCTCCAGGAAAAATCGAATAATTTTATTTAACATATATCTGTATATTAATTTTATTTAATAACTAAATTCGTTGCATGTGGTCTTAAATTAAATCATTACATCTTATTTTAAATTAAGAAGTAAGAGTAATTAATAAAAAATATCAACAGCGATATGTTTGCAGATTGGAAAGTACAACTTGAATTTTTAAGGGTGGGGGGGATTCATAAATTTTAAATGTTTCAATTTTTTTACTTGAAATATTTTCTATGATTACATAGAATAAAGGAAATAATAAATCAATCTGAGTTATTGTACTATTATCTATAAATGTTGAATATACAAAATCATTGTCTAAATTATAAAATGTTGTTTCGTTATGGCAACAACCACTATCCAGATCACAACAAGACTTTGCCTCATGATTAACCGTTGTTGAAACAAGATTGACGCCACAGTAATGTTTTGAAATAGAAAATCCAACTGTCGTAGTTAACAGGAGTAAGGATATAATTATATGAGTTAGTTTTCTAAACATTTAATGGAAAGCAATATTTAACAATATAAACGAAATTATTTAGATGTTGTTCAAATAAAGCTGTTAATATGAAGTTAATTATTTGGTTGTTAGAAATTCTTAATTATTAATAGGTAAGGTAAAATGGAAAGTGCTACCAACTAATTTCTTACTTTCAACCCATATAGTACCATTGTTTTTTTCTATTAATTCTTTGCATAATATTAGTCCAAGACCAGTACCTTTTTCTTTCTCAGTACCGAAAGTTGAAAAAGAAGTTTCAATTTTGAAAAGTTTGTCAATATCTTCTTTTGGAATCCCAATCCCAGTATCTTTAACTGAAATCTCAATTGTATTGTTCTTCGAAATCTTCGATTTAATGACAATTTTACTATTCTTATGCGAGAATTTTATGGCATTGGATATTAAGTTACGAACAACAGTATTAATAGAATTTTCATTAATTTTGATGATAATATTTTCTATATCAGATATTATCTCAATATTTTTTTCGTTTGCTTTTTCTGATACTAAATTTATTGAAAAATCTACAAGTGTTTTTAAATTGACTTTACTAATATCAAATTCCAGCGTATTCATTTGTATTCTGGCCCAGAGTAATAAATCATCGAGTAATTTATTTGTTTTTCCCGATAAGCCGGTCAATATATTTATATAATCTAATCGTTCTTCATTAGAAATATCATTAAAATTTTCTTTTAGCAAATTAAGTAATTGTAAAAAATTTCCAATGGGACCTTTTAAATCGTGAGCAATTATTGAAAAGAATACATTTTTTGTAGCATTAGCTTGCGTTAGTTCTTTTTCGGAGCGAATAAGAGCATCCTCTATCTTTTTCCTTTCTGTAATATCTTCTTTTACAGCTAAGTAATTAATAGTTTCTCCTTTTTCGTCAATAATTGGTGAAATTGACGCTAACTCCCAATAATGATTTCCATTCTTTTTTTTATTAAGAAACTCTCCTGACCATGTTTTACCATTGGAAATTGTTTCCCACATTTCTTTATAGTCTTCAGATACTGTATGATCGGTTTTTAGAATATTTGGATTCTGACCAATGGCTTCATCGTAAGTATAACCTGTTACTTCAGTAAATTTAGGATTAACATATTCTATTATTCCTTTCGTATCTGTTATAACAATTGATACAGGGCTTTGCTTTACAGCTGTAGATAATGCCAGATTCTGTTTTTCAATATCTTTCCGTAGAGTGATATCTCTAAATGCTACAACTCTATATTCTTTATTCTCGATTTTAACTGTTTTAGGTTCAATTTCAGCGAGAAATGTAGATTTATTTTTGTGAATAAGAGTAAGTTCATAAAGTCCAGAATACTGTCTCTCCAGATTTATTTTTGCTAATTTTTTTGAATCTGGGTGAATAAATTGAAATACATTTTTTCCTTTAAGAAATTCAGCGCTGTAACCGGTCATTTTTTGAGCTGAAGCGTTAGTGTCTTTAATTCTACCATTATCATGAATAATAATTCCTTCAATTGTTAAATCAGTAAGGATTTTATATCTTGCCTGGCTTTCTTTAAATGCTTCTTCTGCTTGTTTCTTTTCTGATACATCTTCAATTATACCCTCAAAATATATTTTATTATCATGTTTATCTTTAATAGTTCTTAAATTATCTTTTACAATAATTATTTTACCGCTTTTTGTTTTAAGACTTATTTCCTGGCTCGAAGAAGTTTTTGAATTATTAGTTAATCGCTTAATTTGAAGATCTCTTTCTTTATTATCTGCGTATATATCTTGAAAAGAAACGTGAAAAATCTCTTCCAAACTATACTCGAGCATCTCAGCTAATGCATGGTTTGCATAAATAATTTTGCCATCAATGCTTGTCCTGTAAATTCCACACGGCAGGCGATCTGCAATATTTACTATAGCATCTTTTTTATTATGTTCATCCATTTTAGACATTGTTGAAAGATAACCATTTTTTACATATTACGAATCTTTAGATTCAAGGTTTTATTATTTGTGTACGGGAAAGTGCAGCTAATCAAAAATTTATCTTGAATGTGGAACTAAATCGATTATTTCAAACTAATTGGGGAATTTTAATATGAAAGTCGATCCTATATTTACTTCAGAAATAACCTCAATATCAATTTTGTGATATCCGCATATTTTTTTAGACAAAGCTAATCCAAGACCGTAACTATCTTTTTTATCATTTGAGTTTTTAAATCTTGAAAATATATGAGGAATTTCATCTTTTGGTATTCCCGCACCGGAATCAGAAATCTTTACTATAAATTGCTTCTGATTTTTTAGTGTCTCAATTTCAATATAACCTTTATCTGTAAACCGAATTGCGTTATTAACGAAATTATAGAACAATGTAAATAGTAAATTATCATTTCCAAAGAAAACAAATTCTTCGGCTTTAAATTTTATTTTTAATTCTAATTCTTTGGCGGCTATTTTATCTTCAATTTCTTCTAAAACATTTTGTAGAGTATTCGTTATATTGACTTCTTCAGTTAATATATATTCTTCATTTTCAATGCGTGACATCATTAAAAGAGTTCGAACCAAGTTTGTTAATCGTCGTAAGGTTTTTTTCGACTCAAAAATCTTAATCATATCTGCTTCCTGTAAATTGTTTTCGTGCAATATATTATCAAGTTTACTCTGGATTATACTTACCGGAGTAAGTAGTTCGTGCGAAACGTTACTTATATAGTCACGTTCATCGTTAAAAGCAAGCTCAATTTTGTGCATCAAAGAATGTATTGTTTCATCAAGATATACAAAATCGGATGTTGATGTTTCTATTGAAGTGTAATTAAATGATGAGGGATGATTTGTTGATTTTAGTTTTTTTACAATTTTTTCGAATGGTATAAGCAAATACTGAATAAAAGAAAGATCAAGTATAAAAGTTAGCGAAATAACAATAATCAGGAATATAAATGTAAATCGTTTTAAATTATGCTCAAAAAGATATATAGTTGAAATGCTCTTGCCAATTTCTATTAAATAATTGTTGTCGTTTTCAACTATTGAATAACTCAGTACTCTGTAATCAACAATTTCTTCTTCAATAATACGTTGAGAAAATTCAATTACATCAAATAAAGTATCTCTTGCAATTGGCTCAATAGAGATATATTCTTCTTTTAAAATATTGTAACTACCAAAAGTATTAAATTCAGCTTCGAGATCGATAAAATTATCTATACCTAAACTATCGACAAGCTCAATTACCTGGTCGAGTTTGTGAATTAGTATATCATCTGTATCACGTATAGATATTTCACTAACAATCCAGGGTACAATAATTACAAGAAGGGTTATGATAAATGCCTTTGATAAAGCATTAAATAGGGCCAATTGACTTTTTAATTTAAAGTTTGGTATTTTCATTCCATCTCAAATTTATAACCAATCCCACGAACGGTTTTTATTCGGTTTGTATCATCGAATTTAGATAATTTTTTTCGAATATTCTTGATATGAACATCGATATAATTTGAATCATAATCGTCTTCGAAGAATTCGCCCCATATATGCTCAGTTAATTGTAATCGATCAAGTACTCTATTCTTATTTAACACGAGATAACTAAATAATTTATATTCTTTTTTTGTTAAATCAATACCTTGATTTTTATAATGCAGGTGTCTTTTAGTTGTATCTAATGAAAAATTTCCAAATTCAATAATCGACATTTTTTGTCCGAACTTACGTCGTGTTATAGCTTGAATTCGTGAAAGTAGTTCTAACAAAGAAAATGGTTTGGGTAAATAATCATCAGCTCCTAAATCGAAGCCTTTTATTTTATCTTCTAACTCGCCACGAGCTGTTATAACAATAAAATATGCTTCGGACTGATATTCTTTTGCTTCTTTTATAAGATCTAAGCCGTTATAATCGGGTAAACCAATATCAAGTAAAATAAAGTCGTATGGATTTACAGCAATTAATTCTGAAGCTTCATTACCTGTATATGCCAGGTCAATATTATATTCTTCTTTTTCAAGAAATTGTTTTATTTCTGATGCTAAACTTTTTTCGTCTTCTACAATTAAAATTCTCATTATTTATTTGAAAAATTTAAAAAGTACGTTAATGAAATCATAAAGCTAGATTGATTCTCCCAACCTAAAAATTTATATTTTTCACCAGGAATTCTATATAACCATGAAAAAGATACATAAGTATTTTTTATTCCATAACTTACGGGGATCAATAAATTAAATCCTTCGTAAGAAAATGAATTGTACGAAAATCCATTACTACGTAGATTAATTGATGTAATATATTTTTCTTGCAAAGTCATATCTTCATAAATCCAGTAATCGGTTCCAAAAGCTAAATATATGGTTGGGTTTAGTAAAAGTACATCATTTTTGAAAAAAAGTTTATTAATTTGAATAGATCTTGATATATTTAGATCTAATAAAAAATTATTCTTTTTTGCGAGCAAATAAGTTAAGTCTGCTGATAAATAAAGTTTACCAGCATCTACGCCAGTTGAAAAGTTTAGAGAGTGGTCATAATTTAAACCATCGAGTAAAGTGTCTCCCGAAAATTCATGTTTATTATAATAAAGATCAATATCTAAACCGTTATCAAAATATTTTTGAAATCCCGCTTCTATATCATATTCGAATGTTTGAGTATTTGCATTAAAGTAATTAGCGTACGAACCGCCAAAATACAATCCTGTTTTATTTACATAAGATAAATTAGTAAAAAGGGTAGGAATCTTCTCAGTTACATAGGTTAAATCGCTCAGATATTCAAGGTTATTGTTTGTATAACTTGCATTAATCATTAAAAAACTAAAATCATCGATATCCTTAGAATTTATATTAGTTATTGTATCATTTTTGCTTTGGCTATTTGCATAAAAAGGGATTAGTATAAATAAAAAAACAAATTTTAAATGATTTAGTTTTAGAGATATCATAGAGTTTCAGGTGAAATGATATTAATATAAAAAATCAGCCATATTTTTATACGGTTGATTTATGACTTATTGATTGTAGATTGTAACCGTTAAAATCCCCGGGAATATTTTCCGGGGATTAATAATTAACTATTTTCCACCACCTTTTTTCCCTTTAGTAGCTTCACTGTTTCTTTTTGACATTTGTTTTGCATTTTTCTTTTGCATTTGCGATTGCTGCTTTTGTGATTTTTTGATTTGTTTTTGATTTTGTTGTGCATCAGGAGCAGCATTTGTTTGTTTTTGAGTTTGTACTTGTTCCCCAGATCCTTCTTCAGTGCGAATTTGTTCTCTGGTTTGAGTTCGTACTTGTTCTCCGGTTCCTTCTTCAGTGCGAACCTGTTCTCTGGTTTGTTCTTTTACCTGAGCTTCAGTTTTTACTTGTTCTCCAGATTGTTCTTTTACTTGTGTTTTTGTTTGCAATTGTTTTTGCTCATTAATTTCCTCTTGAGCATATCCTGCCATTGAAACTGAAAGAATTGCAACAATTGTTAACGCTTTTTTAAAATTCATAGTAACCTCCTGTAATTTTAGTTTGACAATTTATTAATTTTTAATTAATCTTATTCCTTGTAATTAATATTTTTAATGATTTTCTGAAAACAAATTTAAGAACACAATATGAAGCGAAAATGAAGAAATAAATTTAAAATTTTAAAAAATGAATGATAATGAGATAAAATAACCCGATTGATTTCTCATGCCAAATGCTTTCAATTTTTCTGAAGGAATATAATACATCCAGCAAAACATTAATGATACATTACTAATTCCATAAGTAACAGGAATAAATAAATCAACTCCCTGATATGAATATGTATTAGTCGATAATCCATTATTACTTAAATATCTTTCAATTATATCTTCAGATGAGAGATTTTCTACAGGGTATCCCCTAAATCTAAGTATAGGGATAAAAACATTTTCTATATAAGGTTCGTAAATATCGTATAACCAATAATCAGTACCATAAGTTACTGATGCTGTCGGCTGAATAAGTAAATAATCATTCTTGAAGAATACTTTATCTAGATCATTTGTTAATGATAATCCAAAATTTGTAAAATAGTTCTCGTTATCAAGGTAGAAATTACCATCGGCATACAAATAAATGAATTCGTATGTTAAACCGGTCGATGTATTTAAAGCATGCTTATATTTTATTCCTTCAAAAGTAGATTCACCATAAAATTTATGATAGGTGTAATTTATATCAAAATCAATAAGATCATTAAACAGATATTTTTGAAATCCTAACTGAAAATCAAAATCATAACTTAAACTATCGGCACTTAAATAATCCGAAAACATTAATCCTGTCCAAATACCTGATTTATGAAAATAACTAACATCGGTAAATAAAACAGGAATAGGTTCATTTGTCTGATCTTTAGAGTCTACCTTATTATTGGTATAACTAACATCAAGCATAAAAAAACTAAACTCTTCGTCAATACATTTTGTTGTGTCTGATATTTGAAGAGTGTCAGTTTTTGTGTTTTGTCCAATTATACAATTGGGTTTAATAATAACGAGTAATAAAAAATTGATAAAAATCCATTTATAAAAAATAAGATTTTTCCTGATTTTCTTAGTCATAAATAGTTGGTCAACGGTTTCGCCTTCTTTTTATAGCTTTGACTTTGCGAACAACTTGTTTTTTGTTTCTATGCATTTGTGCTTTTTTCAACTGTGCCTTTTTAATTTGAGCTTGTTTGGTTGTTGTTTTAGGAACAGTTTTAATGGTTTCTCTTTTTGGAGGGTCAGTAACTTTTTTTACGGTTTTCTTAGTTTCCGCCTGACCAAATGAAACCAACACCAGAAAAACAAAAACAGTTAATAACGCTATTCTTTTCATAATACCCTCCATCATGTTTTCGTCGTGTAAGTTAAAAAAATATTCATAATATATAAAGTGCTAATTTATAAATATGCTATACAGAAAGCTTAATTACTTTCGAAAATGCCTTAATACCATTGTCTTTGTAACTGGTATTAAGTTTTATAGAGAATGCCGAAGCTTCATAAAAATCATAGAATTGATGTATTATTTTATTATCTTCACGAACAACTGCAAATGGTTTTTTAGAATCAATTTCAATGTTAGACTCAGATAAATTATAATCTTTTTTGGCATGAATAATGCTTTTGTTTCTTATGATATTTAACATTGATTTTAACATGGCTATATTTTTAAAAAGTGTCCCAAAAGCTTCAAAAGGTTACTAACTCTGCTTTTGTTTTTGTGGATTAACTTTTGGGACAACTTGTAATTAAACTAACCAACTACCAAATAGGCCTTCTTCTTCTGATTTCAACTATTCTTGTTACCCCATCTTGAGTTATTTCCGCAAGGTTATCGCATGTTCCGTCACCATAATCTATAATTATTTCAGGTTCGTCACCTATATTTATAACACGAACACCCGATACAAAGTATCTGTAACAACCCGGTTCATTAATTCTAATAAGCGGAGTTGTTATTTCACTGATAATGTCGGTTCCATCGGCTAAAGTTCCATACGATGAACCCGTAACCTCAATTACATCATCAGATTTATAATGAGTATCTGATCCTTCAACAACTTCACGAGTGCGTTCGGCATACCATGTAATAGTTCCCTGGTCATCAGATAAAATCATAGCACCATCAACAACTACATCGCTTTGTCGATTTCCGGCATCGTTAATATGTCTATATACATGTTTTGTTCCGATAAGTTGATTGTCATCAACAAAATAATCTTCGAAAGAGTATATTATTTCTACACCACCTTCGCCCCAATAATATCCATAATGATTTATATAGATTTTACCGCGTCGCTCGCGGCCATCGTTGCATAAACAATTTACTTCGCCAAAATCAATGGTAACGCTTACTGTGTCTTGTCCATAAACCCTTGTAACTGTTGCACAGGGGCTTAGCCTGTTGTAATTGCCATAACCTGACACTTCGCTTATTGATTTTGTTGTTGCATTGTCAAGATAGTCAATGGCTTCATCGCCTAAATCTTCAACTTCATCAAATACTTCTGATGCATACGATTCGTCAATAATTTCAGAGTATTCGTTTTCAGGAATTACATTTTCTTCATTATCACATGAAATAATAACTGTTGCAAATAATGCAAAAGATATTATCGTAATGATTTTAGTTTTGATAAATAATTTTTTCATAATTTTCAGTTTTTAGTGTTTTAAATATATTTACTGATCAGTGTAAATTTTGAATGAGTAGAATAAATCTTAATACTCATTTTCTGATAGCAAATTTAATTTGTTAAAATGAAGTGAAAATGAAGAAATGATTTAACAGTTTATTTTTTGTAATATTTTTT
>JAQIBH010000083.1 GCA_027859205.1 Bacteroidales bacterium
TTAGTTATATTGCCTCCACTTGTAAATGCTGATTTTGTAACAGATATTGATGAAGCCTGTTTAAATGAGGGAGTTGCTGTTATTTTTACTGCAGCACAATCTGCATTTGACGAAGAGTACAAATATATTTGGGACTTTGGGGATGGATCCGATACTGAAACAGGTAGGATAGTTTCTCATGTTTTTGAAACAGCCGGAATATATTTTGTAAAATTAACTGCAAAAAGCACTGAAATTGGTCGTGAAGGGGATGAAGACTATGTCTATAAAACTATACGAGTGTATCCAAATCCATTTGCAAATCTGGAAGTTTCGCCAAAAATTTCAATGTTAAATTCAGATTTAGTGGCTCGAGTTGAGTTCTTTAATTTGTCGGAATGTAATGATACTTCAGGTTGTTCATATGTTTGGGATTTCGGTGATGGAAATACAGCAATATCGCAAGATGTAACACATAATTATACCGAGATAGGAGTTTATGATGTGTCATTATTAGTTGTTTCGGCAAATGGTTGTAGAGATTCAATATTATTAGAAGATGAGGTTCAGATAATTGGAGAAGGAGATATTAAGTTTCCAAACGCTTTTACACCAAATGGAGATGGATTGAATGATACTTTCAAGCCTGTTTCTAAAGGTGTAATTAAATATGAAATGTATGTTTATAATCGTTGGGGTGAATTAATCTTTACCACTAAAGATTTAGGTGCAGGTTGGAGCGGTAAAATTAATGGAGATTTAGCAAAACCGGATGTTTATGTTTGGAAAGCAGAAGGTAGGTTTACAAATGGAAGAGCATTTGAACTAGCAGGAGATATAACATTAATTCGATAAATTCAAAAGAGGGTGTGCAAAAAGAACTAAGAGTTTGTCATTCTGAGTTTATCGAAGAATTTATCACTTTTAAAATGAGATGTTTCGACAGGCTCAACATGACATGTAAAATTAAAAACTTTACTTTTTGGACACCCTCTTCATAATGAGTAATACGTAAACTGTTTAAATGTTAACTAATGTTAATAAGTTATTTATTGAAAGATTTGGAAATATTTTTAAATTTACAATTCAAGCAGCAAATTAAACGTTATATGGATAATAAATATCTATATTTAAGGAAAAAATACAGTGAAAAGAAAATATTTTCTATTTATAATAATTATTAGCATTGGGTTTTTAAAAACTGGATTGTCACAGGATTCGCAGTTTTCACAATTCTACGCGAGTCCTTTATATTTGGCACCTTCTTTTGCCGGATTTACCGATGGTGACAGGATAGCAGTAAATTATCGTAATCAGTGGCCATCAATATCACAGTCTTTTCAAACATACTCTCTTTCATACGATCGTTATTTTCCTCATTTAAAAAGTGGGATAGGATTATTATTATTTAGGGAACAAGCTGGAACAAGTAGTCTTTCTACAACTAATGTTGGATTAGCTTATGCCTACAAATTTAAGTTTCGAAGTAATTGGAGAATTACTCCCGGCTTAAGTTTTTTCTATACTCAAAGGAATGTAATATTTGGTGATTTACTTTTTGAAGATGAATTAAGAAGTGATCAGACAACAGGAACAGGAGAACTACAGATATTAGAAAAGAAAACTGATATAGATGCTTCTTTTTCACTGTTAACTTTCAATAAGTATTTGTGGTTTGGTTTTACCTGGGATCGTATATTGAAGCCTAACAGATCTCTAACAGGAGATGTCATAGAAGATCCATATAAATTCTCAATATATGGTGGAACAAAGTTCAAGATATTTGATAAGTATAATTGGTCAAGCGGTCAAAGTCTATCTCCATCATTTTTATTTAAAATTCAAGATCAGTATTCTCAATTGGACATTGGGCTATATTGGTATCAAATGCCATTGGTTGTAGGAATCTGGTATAGAGGAATTCCTGTATTTAAAGAATTGAACAGTAACGATGCATTAGCCTTTTTACTTGGATTCAAAGTTGATCAGTTTAGTATTGGGTATAGTTATGACTTAACTATATCGAAGTTGGTTGGGTTTACTGGTGGAACCCACGAAATTTCAATTAATTACTTATTTAATCAAGGAGTAACCAAACGTGAAAAACGGAGAGTTATTCCTTGTCCTTCTTTTTAGTACAATGTAGCCTGTCAAAGAAAAGTTAATGCTTGGTACTTTCTCCTTTTAGTTTTTTTAATAACCACGTTATCTAATTACTAAAAAAAGTTAATTTTCTTTTGGTATATCCTATATTCAATTATATTTGCTTTGTTAAAATAATAAGTAAAAAATTAAATTAAATAATTATGAAAAAATTATCTCTTTGGTTAAATGTTGTTTTGATCATTGCTGTTGCGGGAATCTATTTCTTACATTTTACTGGAAATAAAACAACAAAACACGAACTTAGTGAGGATAGTACAGAACATGTAATTGATAGAGATTACGCCATTGCCTATGTTAATATTGATACCCTTGTTAGAAATTATAAGTCATTTGTTGATAAATCTGAAAAGTTAACTCAGAAGAAAGATGAATCGGAAGCAGAATTACAAATTCAGTCTAAAAATTTCGAGAATGAAGTACGTGATTTTCAAGATAAGACTAGCAAAGGCTTAATTACTAGAACTAAAGCTCAGATGTTGCAGCAAGAATTAGCTCAAAAGGAGCAACAGTTATACGCAATGAGAGATAATTTAGCTATGCAATTGTCTGAAGAAGAGCAAGTAATGTATCGTCAGGTTCTTAGTGAGGTAATGGATTTTCTAGAAGTGTATAATAAAGACTATAGCTATAAGTATATTTTCAGTAACTCTTTTGGAGGTCAATTGTTATTTACTGATAAAAGCCTGAATATTACTAATGATGTTCTTATTGGCTTAAATGAATTTTACGAAAAAGAAAAAGAGTAAAACTCTTAAAATGGGATTTGCTGATTTTTATTTTGAAAGACAAAAGGATTTTAATGTAAGAATTGATGCTAAACCTAAAAATGATCTTAAATATATTGTAGTTATTCCATGTTATTATGAGTTTGAAATAATAGCATCACTTGAGTCGATATGGAATAGCCATAGACCTCAATCTTCAATTGAAATTATACTTGTTATTAATTCATCTGAAGATTCTGAAGAAAAAGTCTTAAGTCAAAATACAAAAACATATAACGAAGTTAAGAATTGGATTGAACATCATGAAGATTCTTCACTTCGTTTTTTTGTTATAAAGGAAATAAATCTGCCACGAAAATTTGCAGGTGCAGGCTTGGCAAGAAAAATTGGGATGGATCAAGCTGTATTTCGGTTTAATACATTAAATCAAGATAAAGGGATTGTCATTTCACTTGACGCCGATGCAACAATCAAAGAAAATTACTTTACGGAATTAGAAAAGCACTTCAATTTATTTCCGAAAACCAATATTGCAACAATTTATTTTGAACATCCAACTGAAGGCTTACAATATGATAGAAAAGTATATCAAGCAATTACTATCTATGAATTGTATTTAAGATATTATAAACAAGCAGTAAAATATACAAGCTTTCCTTACTCAATGCATACTGTTGGTTCTTGTTTTGCAATTAGCGCAATGGCATACGCGAAGCAAGGTGGCATGAACAAAAAACAAGCCGGAGAAGATTTTTATTTATTACATAAGGTTTTTCCTTTAGGTAATTTTTACGAGATTAATACAACATGTGTTTATCCTTCGTCAAGAATTTCCGATAGAGTTCCGTTTGGCACAGGTCCAATGGTTAAAGCAATAATTAATTCGGGTGAAGAAGATTTTTTAACTTATGGTCTAGATTCTTTTTTAGAGCTTAAACGCTTATTTGCCTTAAGTAATGATTTATTTCAAATATCATTGGAAGAGTATAATAAGCTACTGAAGACACTACCTGAATGCATTACAGAATTCCTGAATAAAAACAATTTTGATAAAGCTATTCAAGAAATAAATGAAAATAGCTCTAAAATTGAAACATTTACAAAACGATTTTTCGATTGGTTTAATGCATTTCGTGTATTAAAATATTTAAATTTTGCTCACGAAAATTATTACCAAAAACGGCCATTATTAATTGAAGTTGAAAAACTAATAGAATTGCTAGCTCTTAAAAATATTAATATAAAACCCAACAAAAACCTTTATGTCTACAGGCAGGTTCTTTTAGAAGTATTTCGAAAGTTGGAAAGGCAATTTTAATCTTCTTCTACTATAACAAAAATATCTTCGTTATCTTTTTTCATAAGATATTGTTCGCGAGCAAACTTTTCTAGATTTTTATTATTGGTTTTAAGCTGCTCTAATCGTTTCGAGTCTTTATCGATACGCTCAATGTAGTAAGCTTTATCTTTTTCTAATTGTCGAAGATGTCTTAAGTCTTTTACTCTGTCAATAAGATTGTTGTGATCGAAGAATGAAATCCAAATTATAAAAATAAGAATACTAAGAATAAATTTATTCTTAGCAAACGGAAGTATTTTTTTCCATATTTGTAACGCTGTACTCATTTTACAATATTACTTGAAAATTGATTTTTAGCAAAAATTTTAATGGAGAAACTATTAACAAATTTGGGTTATTTTGTAGTTTAAAGTTTAGTTCTAAAGTTAAATGTTAAAAACTTAGTTTGAAAAAAGAAAGTGATACCTGGAACCCAAAACTAGTAACTCGGAACTAATATTTATCCTCCACTTACCAAATGAAGTACAGTTACATCATCACCATCCGTGATTATGGATTTATCATAAGCATCTTTTTTTACTAGCTTCCCGTTTATTTTTACAACCAACATCTTGAATGTGTAGTTTTTAACTACAAGAAGTTGAGTAATAGTAAGTCTTTCTTTCGTAAAAGATTCGTGTCGATTATTTAAAATAATGTTCATAGTTTATATTAAGTTTATACTTAAACAATTGGGACTAAAGTCTCTCAATCTAGTTGCGTACTGTAACCCCAGCTTTAAGGCTGGGGTTAGTAATGCTTTTATCATAATGGGCTTTAGCCCTACATTGCTATTTCTTATTCAATAAAATTTCTAAAACTGTATTGGCTTGCATATTAGCAACCATTCCAACTCTGGGTGCTAATGGTGGATTATCTTCTTTAATCTCTGATATTTCGTCGCCGCAAATATATAAATTATCCGATTGGCGATACTTTATGCCATTATTATTTCCCCAACCTGCCATTCCTAAACCTAACACAATTGGTGTTTTTGGTAATTCCGACAAACAAGTTTCAATTAGCATTTTTTTCATTTCTGCTAAATCGAAAGCTTCAACAATAATATCGCAATCTTTATAAATCTCAACAATATTATTCTCAGTAAGTTTAATATAATTGTCTATAACGTTAATGTCAGGATTTATTCTTTTTATATTTTCTTTTAAAGCATCAACTTTTCTTAGTCCAATCTGCTCTTGAAAGAAATACTGGCGGTTAAGATTCGATTCATAAACAATGTCAAAATCAGAAATAACTAATGTGCCAATTCCAACTCTGGCTAATGCTACAGCACAGTTTGAGCCTAATCCTCCGGCACCGGCAATTCCAACAGTAAATTTGTTTAATTTATTTTTTATCTCATCAAAAGTCATAGCTTCAATTTTATGGTAATCATATTTCGACAAGCTCAATATGACATTATATTATTAATGAATTGTCACACTGAGCCTGTCGAAGTGCGGCAAATTAAAATTTTATTCATAATTCAAAAAGACTTTATCCATAAAAGGCAAGAACTGTTTTGTTCCTCCTCCTTGTTGAATGATTTTTAATGTATTTACATCATTAGGCTCAAAGATAGAACCAAAAAGGAATTTAATATTACGATATTGAAACATTTCTTTATTTAAAATAGTGGAGGGTCCTAATGTGTAAATATCGCAATTATCTTTAGTTGCATTAATTAAATCTAAAAAAGTATTATTAAAAACCGAAGTTGATGATAAAATCAATGCATCAGCTTTAGCAATTTCAGTAAACTGATCTGACATATCTGTTAGTTTATCATCCTGAACAGTTTTATCGAATATTGTTAAATCAATTCTCTCATTATCAAACTTCTTGACCAAGGATTGAAAAAAGCCAATCATTACTATTTTATTATATTTTTTAAAATCAATCTTATCAAAAATATCTATTGTGGTATCATATTTATTATTATAATTAAAAGCAGCATTAAAATATGCATTTAATACAATTCGGTGTTGTAAGTTTTTTAAATCTGGATATTTAATATCATAGCTATTAATATTAACATAATTATCTAAAGTAGCACAAACACCAATATTACCGTTCTTTAACATAACTGCCACATACTTTTCACCGCAAATAATATTTTTAATATTTTGTATTTCAATTCCATATTTTTCAAAAAGGTATTCTAGTGGTTCTTGCATTACGTCTTATTTTAAATGTTGAACAAGGATTACTCACTTTGTTCGTGAGATAAGTTAACGATTTAAGAATTACGAAGCGGTTTTATTTAGAAACCTTAAATTCTAAAATCAACAATTATTAATCAATGTCGTTTAGTTAGAAAGATTCCGCATCAAGTGCGGAATGACAAAGGGTTTGTTTTCTTGCCCTACTGTCATTCCTGCGAATGCAGGAATCTAAATTCTTAAGTAATAAAACCTTAACTAACGACATTGAATCGTTAATCGATATTCATTATTCTTTTTTAATTTTTATTTCTTTTTCTGAATTGAGTAAAATTACAAATTTTTATTTCTTATAAAAATTCTTCGTATATTTCATAAAATGCTCATATTCATTTAAGTGTGTATTTACTTGAATCATTAAGCGATATGCACAATATAACATATTGATTTAAGTCATTTTATACTTTTAATGAATGCTATATTTTTATAGCTTTGAAGCTTTAAAATAGAAATATACTTAAAGGAAAAATAAATGGATATTCAAAAAATGCAAGCTGCTCATAAACTTCTAAAAGAATGGAAATATGAGCTTCGCCCAATTGATAAAGGGTATAATGATCGTACATTATATGTTAATGTTGGATCAAACGAAATTAAAGAGAAAGCCGTTCCACAAGAAATGAAAGAAAAATTCATTGGCGGAAAAGGCTATGGTCTTAGATTGTTGTGGGATGGAACAACTCCTGAAACAAAATGGAATGATCCGGAAAATGAAATTATTATTGCAGGAGGTCCGATTTGTGGAATTACACAATATTCTGGTACAGGTAAAGCAATTGTAGTTTCTGTTTCGCCTCAAACCGATTCAATAATGGATTCAAATGTTGGTGGTCATTTTGGTCCATTCTCAAAATTTGCTGGATTTGATGCAGTTGAACTTCAAGGAAAATCAGAAAAAGAAGTTATTGTATTTATTGATGGAGTTAACGGTAAAGTTGAGATTTTACAAGCTCCTGAAGAACCAATAGATAGCCATGTTTTAGGTGAAGTATTACATGAAATGTATTCTGATGATGAGAAAGACAGAAAAAATGTTTCTGTTGTTTCTGCAGGTACTGCTGCTGATCATTCATTAATTGGAATGTTAAACTTTACCTTTTGGGATAACAAACGCAAACTAGTTCGTTTAAAGCAAGCCGGTCGTGGTGGTATTGGAACAGTTTTCAGAGATAAAAGAATAAAAGCATTAGTTTGTAAAATACCAGGTGTTAAAGGGAACTTAAACAATGTTGTTGATATGGCTCCTATCATGGAACGTGGTAAGCAATTTAACAAAGAGATGCGTGAGCTTGACGATTCACAATGTGAAATGAAAAGTAAAGGTACAGCTCACCTTACAGGTATTATGAATGATTATGATTTACTTCCTGTTAATAACTTTAAGTTTGGAAATCATCCAGATGCTCATAAAATTAATGGAGATGTTTGGAAATCATATTTTACACAAGGTGTTCCTGATGGTTGTTGGATTGGTTGTAACATGTCATGTGCTAAAGGTGTTGATAATTACTTATTAAGAACCGGACCATATGCCGGTGATAAAGTAATTGTTGATGGTCCTGAATACGAAACAACTTCATCGAATGGTTCAATCATGGGTATCTTTAATCCTGATTTTACCATTGAAACTAACTTTTATTGCGATACTTATGGTATTTGTACAATTAGTTTTGGTACCATCATGGGATTTGTAATGGAATGTTATGAAGCTGGAATTCTTAACGAAGAACGAACCGGAGGTTTAAAATTGAATTTCGGTAATGCAGATGATGCAATGGAAGTTTTACACCAATTAGCTCGTGGCGAAGGATTCGGAAAAATTGCAGGATTAGGTGTTCGTAAAATGAAACAAATGTTTGCTGAAAAGGGTTGGGGCGATGCTCAATTTATGCAGGATATTGGAATGGAAAACAAAGGTTTAGAATATTCACAATATGTATCTAAAGAATCATTAGCTCAGCAAGGTGGTTATGCTATGACAAACAAAGGCCCACAGCACGATGAAGCCTGGTTGATCTTTATGGATATGGTAAACAATCAGATACCAACATTTGCAGATAAAGCAGAAGCATTACATTATTTCCCAATGTTCCGTACTTGGTTTGGTTTAGCAGGATTATGTAAACTTCCTTGGAATGATGTTGAGCCTGTAGGTAATGCAGAAACTGATGAGCCTGCAAAAGTACCTGAGCATGTTGATAATTATGTTACTATTTTTAAATCTGTTACTGGTTTAGATTTCGATAAAGAAGAAATGATTACCCAATCAGAAAGAGTTTATAACTTCCAACGTATATTTAATATCCGTAGAGGTTTTGGTCTTCGTAAACACGATGCTCAGCCATATCGTGCGGCTGGTCCTGTTACTGTTGATGAGTATACTTCAAAAGAAGAATTCTACGATACTAAAATGAAAGAAGTTATTGGAGTTGAACCTAAAGGAAAAACAATTGAGGAGAAAATGGCAATTACCAGAGAATTTAGAGAAGGACAATACGAAAAATTATTAGATGCTGTTTATACGCGTCGTGGTTGGACATCTAATGGTGTTCCAAAAATCGAACATTTAAAGAATATTGGCATGGATCTGCCTGAACTTATTGAAGTTATTAAAGATAAGCAATAGTATAAATCTGATAAATATATAAGAGTTGATATTCGTAAAAATACCAGAATGTCAACTCTTTTTATATTAACCTATTATATAAATTAAACTTAAGTAGTTATTAGAAGTCTTAATTAAAGTTTTAATAATTATTTTAAAGTATAAAAAATACCTAGTTGTTGGTATTTGTAAAATAAATTACCTGTTGTAGTTTTGCCTTGTTAATGAGAAATGAGAAATTAAATATAATTAAGAGTTCAATTAGCTTTCTATTACTAATAATAATAGGAGGAATTATATTTAATTCTTCTTTTTTTCTTCATTCTCATAGAACGGCTTGTGGTAAGCTTATTGTTCATGCGCATCCGTTTAATAAACATGCTGAAAAAGAATTTCCAAAATCACATCATGAGCATAATAAAGTAGATTTGCAGCTTTTTAGTTCTCTTGATTACTTTTATAGCAGTGATGTTTTTAATAATATTGATTTAAATTTTATATTTGAAGAAAAAATTCCGAGCGAATCAGTTTCTTTTTTAAATTCCAGGTTCCAATCATCAACTTCAGATAGAGGACCTCCTTTTTTGATTTAGCATTTTGTACATAAGGTTAAATTAATCCGTTACGTACAATAAAGTTTTACCAAAAAGTATTTTAATTGGCTTTCTAACTGTTAGTAAGTTTTTAATTTAAGGATCTGTTTTTTAAATAGATATAAAAATCATATAATGAAAATAACAAATTTATATTTATCAATACTTTTAGTATTTATTCTAATTTCTTTTAATTCCAATGCACAACGTACTGATGCAAATATTATTGGGCATGTAACCGATATCTATGGTGAACATATTCCCTTTGCAACTATAATACTTAAAAAAACAACTATTGGTGCGGCAACAGAGGAAACAGGGCATTTTAATATGATAAATATGCCTGTTGGGAAATTTACCGTAAAAGCTTCTGCTATTGGTTTTAAACCTTTTGAAAAAGAAATAGAATTAACTGAAGATAAAACAATAGAACTTAACTTTATTTTAGAGGCTGATGTGTTAGGACTTGAGCAGGTAGTTATTACAGCAGATCGTAACGATAAACATCGCCAAGATGCCTCTGTAATTGTAAATACTATTACTCCAAAACTTTTTGAAATTGCACAAGCGGTAAATATAGGCGATGGATTAAATTTTTGCCCAGGATTGCGTATGGAAAATAATTGTCAGAATTGTGGGTTTAATCAGGTACGAATGAACGGTCTTGACGGACCATATTCACAAATTCTAATTAACAGTCGGCCTATATTTAGTGGATTAGCGGGTGTTTACGGTTTAGAACTTATTCCATCATCAATGATTGAAAGAATTGAAGTAGTTCGTGGTGGAGGATCTTCTTTATATGGAAGTAACGCAATAGCCGGAACTGTTAATTTAATTTTAAAAGATCCAATAAATAATTCATACGAAGCATCCGTAACCTCAGGTTATACTGGAGTTGGGCTTGAAGGTTCGGGTAATCCGGCATTGGATTATAGTTTGAATTTTAATACATCAATTGTTTCACATGATAGTAAAACAGGAATGGCATTATATGGATTTAATCGAAACCAGGATCCTTTCGATGCGAATAATGATGGTTTTTCAGAAGTGGCAGAAATTAACAATACTACAATAGGAACCAGATTATTTCATCGTTTTGGTTATAGAAATAAGATTGCTGTTGATTTTTTTACTATAAATGAAGAAAGGCGTGGAGGGAATAAGTTTGGCTTACCTAAGCATGAGGCTGATATTGCTGAAGCTGTTGACCATAAAATTACAACTGGAGCAGTAACTTTTGATCAGTTTTTTAGAGATGAAGATAAATTATCCGTTTTTGTTTCGGGGCAATTTGTTGATCGGGATTCTTATTATGGAGCATTACAAACTCTGCATGATTATGGCAAAACTGTTGGATTAACAACAAATTTGGGAGTACAGTATAATGTAAAATTCACAAATTCTAGTTTGTTAGGAGGATTAGAATATAGAGGAGAAACCTTAGAAGATAAAAAATTAGGATATCCCGATTATGAAAATGCTGAGTTTGTAAATGATACGCTTGTTATACCACATATTGTAAATACAATTGTGGCTGAACAAATATCTAATATTTACGGAGCATTTGCGCAATATGATATAGATTTTAATGCTGTAAGCATATCAATTGGTGCTCGTTTCGATCATTATAATATCGAGAATAAAGCAAACAATAGTTCTAAATTCGGGAATGTTTTAAGCCCTAGATTAACTGTTAAGTACGACTTGTTAAAATCTATGCAGGCACGCTTTAGTTATTCTCAGGGTTACCGTGCTCCACAAATTTTTGATGAAGATTTGCATATTGAAACTTCAGGTTCACGAAAAGTAATTCACGAGAATAATCCTGATTTAAAACAGGAATCTAGCCATAGTTTTATGGCTTCGTTTGATTTTAATAAGCTAATTGGAAAAATGAATACAGGGTTCTTAATTGAAGGGTTTTATACGCAATTGAACGATGCTTTTGCGAATACACAATCTTTTCATCCAACCGAACAAGATGTTATTATTTACACAAGAATAAATGTGGAGAATGGTGCAATTGTTAAAGGAGTGAATTTTGAATTAAACTTGATTCCATCTGGCGATTTTTATTTTAGCGGAGGGTTTACTTTTCAAAAAAATGAATATCAAGATCCCCAAGATGAATTTAGTGAGAAATCATTTTTCAGATCACCTAATATGTATGGTTATACGACAATAAATTGGGATTTTATAAAAGATTTTAGTTTTTCAGCAACAGGAAACTATACAGGAAGAATGTTAGTTCCTTATTACGGAACAGAACTTCCGAATGGTGTGAGTGGCGAATTGCGAGAATCAGATTCATTTATGGATTTAGGAGCAAAGTTGAGTTATCAGTTTAGATTGAATGGCGCAAGTATGCAATTATTTGTGGGTATAAAAAATATGTTTAACTCATATCAGGATGATTTTGATTCAGGCATTAATCGTGATCCCGGATATATGTATGGACCTTCATTACCACGAACTGTATATTTTGGTTTGAAAATAGGGAATTTACTACAATAAAGGAAGTTCAATCAGGGCAATTGTTATAAATGATTTAGTAATTTATTTTTTACTATTTACGCATATCTAAAGTGTTTGGTATCAAGAATTAGGACTATATATAAGAATTTTTTATCTTGATACTTGAAACTAAAATCTTGATACTTATGCCTAAAACTCCCACCATTCAGCTCCTTTGCCTACGAGTTGTGTATAAATTACCTCAATATTTATCGGAAATTGATTTTCATTTCCTTTCATATCAAAATCATTAATATCAATTTTTTCTTTAATCTCAACTAAGCTAAGTCCTGAGTTTTTTAAAATCTCAATTTTCTTTGATAAGCTTTTAAAATAATCGGATTGCTCTTTTAAAATTATTTTACCTCCAATTTCACCATGTCCCGGAATGACAGTTAGGATATTTTCTTTGAATAAATCATCTAAAGTTTTTATCCAATTATGAACATCAACACCATGATCAATAATTAAATAGGGAACCATTCCTTTAAATACTAAATCACCAGTATGTATTACATTATGATTTGAGAATTTTACTACTACGTTATCGCTAGAATGTCCTGGACCAGTATATTCAAGCATAATTCTTTCATCGGCTATTTTAAATCTGTAATAATCTTCAAATGTTATATCCGGATTTCTAAACTTTATATTTTTAATATCTTCTAAGTATTCATAATTGTTATCGAAATCTTTTTTAAGAGCCAAATACTCTTTGCTATTTTTATCTTTGATTTCTCCCATTTGTAGTTTTAAATTAACCAAATGCCCTGGAAGAATGTTACTTATATAATTATCAATATTTTTTTTGTTATATATTTCATTGTTTTTTGCTAGATCTTTATGAGCAATTATTATAACATCTTGAGGAAACCCAGCTATACCATTTATATGATCACCGTGAAAATGAGTCAATATTAAAAATTTTATTGGCTTATTAGAGACTGATGTTATAATTGAACAGATTTTTTGCCCATTGCTAGGAGTACTTCCGGCATCAACAACAACAATTCCTTTTCTGGTGACCAAAAATGCGACGTTTCCTCCAGATATATTTGTTATAAGATAAAGGTTATCGCTTACCTCAATGTATTCAGAGTTCTCTTGTGCATTCGATAATTTTGTGAATAATAAAATAATAATTATAAAAGAGAAAAGCGTGATTCTGATTTTCATTTTGGATTCAGGATTTGACAGCAGTAGTATAAAAAATACACTTGTAAAAGGGTATCGAATTGTTTATATAGATATTTTTATTTCTTTTTTATTTTGGATTCTTATTTATCGATTGTACCTAAAGCTTTTTCAAGTTGCTTTTCAAGATTTCTGTTGATATCTTGTAATTCAATGGATTTTTGTTCGAATTCATCTACACGACGTGATGATTCTTCCTGAGTAGCCTGAAGTTCTTCCATATTTTGTCGCATTTCTTCTTCTTGAGCAGACATCTCTTCAGCTTGTTGTTGTGTTTTTTCTAAAAGTTCAGAAGTACGACGATTGGTTTCTGCCATATTTATCGAACTGGCTATACTTAATGACGCTTGCTCAACAAACTCAATTTGGTGCTCATCAAAAGTATTAAAAGAAGCAATTTCAATAACGCCTAAAACTTCTTCCTCCATTTTCAAAGGAATTAGTAATAAACTTTTTGGATTAGAGCCACCCATTCCACTTGTAATCTGGATATATTTATCAGGAATTTCTGTTAAATGAATAGTATGTTTTTCAAATGCACAATTTCCAACTAAACCTTCCCCTAATTCAACCGTTTTTTTTATGTATTTCCTTCGGTTAAAAGCATAAAAGGATTTAAGCTCTAATATTACATTGTTTTGATCTTCGTTATTTCTAATAAATATACCACCCTGATTAGCATTCAAGTAATTTACAATAAAACTTAATATTTGATATGATAATTCAGCAACATCTTCTTGTTTGCGTAAAATCTCGTTTAGTTTTGCAAGACCTTCATTAGCCCATGACCTTTTTTCATCTTCAATTCTTTTTTCTTCCTGAATTCTTGTTGCTTCCAGAAGCTTTTGCCTCATTCCAATTAAAGCTGTTCGCAAATGATCCGATTCTCCTAAAAGTTCTATTTTATAATCAAGGTTTCCTTCTCCCACATGTTTCGCAAATTCCGCAGTTTCCCTTAAATTATTGATTAATTCTCCCAAAGTAATATTTAAATGACCAATTTCATCATTACTTTTTTTAACTTCCTCACTAATTTCAATTCCTAAATCACCTTTCGATATTTTTTTTAAGGCCTCAATCGAACCTTTAATTGGTCTTTGAACATACTTCTTAATAATTAAATTCCCGGTTAACAATATTAAATATCCAACTGGAACATACCACAGCACATATTTTATGCCGTATAATCCAATTGAAAAAGCACCTAAAGCTGCAAACAGATTTGTTATGAGAATTGCTATCGCAGTTTTATATATAATTGTTCCACGATATCTTATTCGGTTTATAATAATACCTAAAGGAGTTCCGACAATAATTAAAAATAAAACAAAAATAAGTAATGGACTCATAAGCTTTGTTTTTTCACCGTTCTAAAATACTAATTTTTTGATAAAAAGAAAAGTGCAAGTATTTAAATAGTTAAATAATTAGAATCAAAATTTAATGAGTTGTTCCTAAATATCTGAAAACACTTTAAACAATTTGTCCATTTATAAGTCTAATATTTTATTCAAATTATTGATTATCTTTGAAACGTGATAAAAAACAAATTCGTCATACTTTCATTTTTACTTTTTGCGTGGACAATTATATTCGCACATAACATTGTGCCGCATAATCATCATTCAGAAAACTTAATTACTGAATGTAATTATGATCATATTCATGGGAGAGAATTATTTGATATTACTGAAATTCACGATTGTGATCATGAATGTACTGATAACGCTTGTCATTTTAATGTAGATATATTAACTAGAATTTCACTCGATAATATTTTTGATTTAAATTCTGATAATAATTTTTTTGATCATATTTCATTTTTAGAAATAAACACTACAAGTTTTTATATCGAATTTGTTTTTGAACAAGTTCCAAAATCAAATTATCTCCGAGGACCTCCTCAAATTTCATAATTCATTTATGTAGTAATTCTTGCTATAACAGCAAGTTTATTAATCAGTAACATTTATTTCACTTTTTAATTTAGAATTATGAAAAAGTTATTATTCGTACTATTTACTTACACGTTTATTTTATTTGTTTCATCTTGTGGCAACAAAACTCAAAACGACCATTCAGGAGCTCATGCTCACGATGACGGAACAGTTCACCAGGATAGTGATCATGCTTCAGAAGAAGTAGTTGCTCCAGAGCAAGAAGGTTTTACTGTTGAAGCTGATTCAATCGAAGCACAAGATCATAATCATGACCACGAAGATGGTCACGACCACCAACATTAAAAATCAATATAAATAAAATTGATATGTTAGGATTAAATTCTTAGCAGGTCTTTATAATAGTAACAATTATAAAACGTTAATATGAAATTGTTATTAGAAATAAATTTCACAAATTGTGAAATAATTATTTCATGCATATTCCATATGACAATATTAAAATAAAAATAAAAACATAAAAACATGAAATATATTATATATGTCCTGGTATTTTCTATTGCAACTATGAGTTGTAATACTAAAGTCGCTGACATTCAGGAAGAAGAGCACGGCCATGGTGATGTGAAGCTGTATTTAACTGAATATTCAGATCAATTTGAGATTTTTGCTGAAGCTGACCCATTTATTGTGGGAGAAACGACAAATATATTGGCACACTTCTCATATTTGTCAGATTTTAAACCATTAACAAAAGGAAGCATTACCATAAGTTTAATCATAGGAACAAATGGTATTAAACAAATTATTGAGGAACCCGTAAAACCAGGCATCTATCAATTTGCATTACAGCCTAAAGTAAAAGGAGTTGGGAAACTCATTTTTGATATAAAAAATGATAAAGGCGATCATAAAGTAGTAATAGAAAATATTGTTGTTTATGAGGATGTACATGATGCAATACGTAAAGCTGAAGAGGAAGTTATCGATAAAATAAATGCCATTAGTTTTACCAAAGAACAATCATGGAAAATTGATTTTGAAACAGTTTTACCATTAAAAGTTCAGTTTGGTAAAGTAATAAAAACAACCGCTCAGATATTGTCTGATCAAAGCAATGAAAGTCTTGTTACAGCAAAAACTAACGGAGTTGTAAAATTTCATAATAATATTCTTAATGGAAATGTTGTTAGGATTGGAGAAACACTTCTAGGTATTTCAGGAAATGGTTTGGCCAATGATAATCTAAATGTACAGTTTATCGAAGGAAAAAATAATTATAATTTAGCAAAAGCTGATTATGACAGAAAGTTGGCTCTTTCACAAAATAAAATTGTTTCCGAAAAAGAGATGGAAAGTGCGAAAGCTGAATTTGAAAATGCAAAGGCTGTTTACGATAATCTAAAAAATAACTTTAACTCGAATGGACAAATAGTAGTTTCTCCTCAAAAGGGTGTAATCAAACACGTATATGTATCAAATGGCCAATACGTTGAAGCTGGAACTAGCTTATTTTCAGTGGCTAACAATGACAAATTAATTGTTAAAGCAGAAGTTCAGCAAAAGGATTATCCTTTGTTAAGTTCCATAGTATCTGCCAATATAAAATCATCAACTAACAAGAAAATTTATAGTTTGGACGAGTTGAATGGTAAACTTTTATCTTTCGGCAAAAACATTGAAGAAGATGAAGGATATTTAATACCTGTGAACTTTCAGATTGAAAACAACAACGAATTTCTTTCTGGAAGTTTTGTTGAAGTTTTTATTAAAACAAAAACTAATCAAAAAGCTTTGATTGTGTCTAATAATGCTTTAATTGAAGAATATGGAAACTTCTTTTTATTTGTTCAGTTAACTCCGGAATTATTCGAAAAGCGAGAAGTTAAAATTGGAGTTTCAGATGGATTAAACACTGAAATCATTATGGGAATAAGTGATTCGGAAAGAATTGTTTCTAAAGGAGCTATTATAGTAAAATTGGCTGCTGTGTCGAATAGTTTAGATCCACATGCTGGTCATGTTCATTAAAGTTTAAAAGTTTCGAGTCTGCCTGTCGTTAGACAGGTTTAAAGTTTTGAGTTAAATGTTATCATGAGATTATAACTCTACGTTATCTCACTACTCGATACTAATTACTAAATATTAAGATTATGTTAGATAAAATAATAAAGTTTTCATTAGAAAATAAGTTTCTGGTACTATTAAGCGCAATAGTACTAATGTTCGCAGGGGTTTATACAGCCGGGAAAATGGATGTCGATGTTTTTCCCGATTTAACTGCACCCACGGTTGTTATTATGACCGATGCTCATGGTATGGCTGCCGAAGAAGTTGAACGAATGGTAACATTCCCGATTGAAACAGCAGTTAATGGAGCTACCGATGTCCGCAGAGTTAGATCAAATTCATCGCTTGGATTCTCATTTGTTTGGGTTGAGTTCGACTGGGGAACCGATATATTTAAAGCCCGGCAAATTGTAAGTGAAAAAATGGTGACACTTGCTGGTCAAATACCTTTGAATGTTGGTCAACCGACTTTAGCACCGCAATCATCTGTAATGGGAGAAATTCTTTTCATAGGATTACAATCCGATTCCACTTCTTTAATGGAATTAAGAACTATCGCTGAATGGAATGTTCAGCCAGTTTTACTTGCTACAGGAGGAGTCTCTCAGGTTACAATTATTGGTGGTGATTATAAACAATATCGGGTATTAGCTGATCCGCAGAAAATGAAATTTTATGATGTTTCATTGGAAGAGTTGGCAAAAATTTGTGAAGGAATAAGTGATAACTCTGCGGGTAGTGTTGTTCGTGAATATGGTAATGAATATGTAGTACGCGGAATTGGACGTACTTTTAATTTGGAGCAGCTAGGGAACTCATTTATAAAATCAAAAAACAAACGACCAGTTTTAGTAAATGACGTTGCTGAAGTAAAAATTGGAGCTGCGGTAAAAATGGGATATGCATCGCAGAATGCAAAACCATCTGTAATCATATCTATATCGAAACAGCCAAATACAAATACTTTAAATCTTACCGAAAATATAGAAAAAAATCTGGATGAGTTAAGAAAAACCTTACCACCAGATGTAGTTTTAGATAGTAAGATTTTCAGACAAGCTGATTTTATTGAAAAATCGGTTTACAATGTACAAAGGGCTTTACTTGAAGGGTCAGTCTTTGTTATTGTTATTTTGTTTCTGTTTCTAGGAAGCTTTAGAACAACAATAATATCAGTTATAGCAATCCCTATTTCATTACTGGGAGCAATTATTGTACTTAATTGGTTGGGTTTGAATATTAATACTATGAGCTTAGGAGGAATGGCTATTGCTATTGGCTCGCTCGTTGACGATGCTATTATCGATGTCGATAATGTTTATAAACGTCTCCGGCAAAATCATAAATTACCCAAAAAGGAAAGAGATTCAGCATTTAATGTTGTATTTGAAGCATCGAAAGAGATTCGTGCATCAATTTTGAATGCAACACTAATTATTATAGTTGCTTTTATTCCATTATTTTTTCTTTCAGGAATGGAAGGCCGCATGTTAAAACCATTGGGAATAGCGTATATAGTTTCATTATTTATGTCACTGATTGTTGCAATGACTTTAACACCATTACTTGCTAAGTTATTACTTTCGAACGAAAAATATTTAACTAGAAAAGAGAAGGATAAATGGTTTACAACAACTATTACCAACGCTTATCTTAAATCACTGGAATGGGCATTACGCCACAAGATGATGGTGGTTTTCTCGGCAATAGCTTTGTTTGTAGCATCATTAATAGCGCTTTCTACAATGGGAAGAAGTTTTCTGCCTGAGTTCAATGAAGGAGCTTTAACTATTTCTGCAATTAGTAAACCAGGGATTTCTTTAGAAGAGAGTAATCATTTAGGGAACTTAATTGAAACAGAATTATTATCAATTCCCGAAGTTAAAAGTACAGCACGTAGAACAGGACGAGGTGAGTTGGACGAACATTCACAAACAACAAATAGTGCCGAGATAGATGTAAATTTTGATTTGATGGATCGTGAACGTGATGAGTTTCTTGCTGATGTTAGAGCAAAACTAGCTGGTGTACCTGGAATTGCAGCTACTGTTGGTCAACCTTTAGGTCATAGAATTGATCATATGCTTTCTGGTACTCGTGCAAATATTGCAATTAAGCTTTTCGGAACTGATCTAAACAAAATGTTTGTGGTTGGGAATCAAATCAAGAATACAATAATTGATATTCCGGGTTTGGTTGATGTTAATGTTGATCAACAAGTTGAAATACCGCAAATTCAAATTCGGGCAAATCGTGAAATGTTGGCTCGTTATGGAATTACAATGAATCGGTTTAATGAGTTTGTTGAACTTGCATTTGCTGGTGAAAAACTTGCCGATGTTTACGAAGGACAAAGAAAATTTGATTTAATTGTTCGTTTAAATAAAGATTATACTGAATCAATAGAAGGAATTAAGAGAGCATTGATAGATACGGAAGATGGTAAAAAAGTTCCATTAGAGCAGGTTGCTGAAATAGTTTCTGTTTCCGGACCAAGCTCAATAAGTCGAGAAAATGTACAACGAAAATTAGTTATTTCAGCAAATGTTGCTGAGCGAGATTTAAGAAGTGTTGTAAATGATATTCGACATGAAATTGATGAAAATATCGTTTTGCCAGAAAATTATATGATACAATACGGTGGTCAGTTTGAAAGTGAAGCTCGTGCATCACAAACACTGATGTTGACATCTATACTTTCAATTTTCATAATATTCTTACTATTATATCAAGAATTTAAGGATTTGAAATTGGCTGGCATTATTATGGTGAATTTACCACTGGCATTGATAGGTGGTGTATTTACTATTTATTTTACTTCCGGAATTGTAAGTATTCCATCTATTATAGGGTTTATCACCTTATTCGGGATTGCCACACGAAATGGCATATTGCTTGTTTCGCATTATCAGCATCTCGAGGTGAAAGGCATTAATTTGAAATCTTATATCACTTCTGGTTCGGCCGATCGTTTAAATCCAATTTTAATGACGGCATTAACTGCGGCACTTGCACTTGTTCCGTTAGCATTAAAAGGAAATGCAACAGGAAATGAAATTCAAAGTCCGATGGCTAAAGTTATTTTAGGTGGTTTATTAACATCAACTCTTTTAAACATTTATGTTATTCCGGTTATTTATTACTTAATTCACAAGAAGGAGGGAAAAGATGAAAAGTAAAAAAATCTTAATGGTTTTATTTTTACTGACGTTTTCAGTTAGTGTGTATTCTCAAACATTTAATGCAATACTAAAAACTATTGAAGAAAATAATAAAGAAATCCAGGCAGGAAATAAGTTTGTTGAGAGTAAGACTTTAGAGTATAAGCAAGATAAAAAGCTTGCTGGGCCGGAACTTTCTTACGGATATTTCCCAAATAACTCAAGTGTACCTGGAACAAAGGAAGTTTTTGAAGTGAGTCAATCATTTCAAATGCCTTGTTTTTACAGAAATCAAGCCGTGTATTCAAATCTGATGATAAATCAAGAAGAGTTGAGCCATCTGGTTTTAAAACAAAATATTTTAGCTGAGGCAAAAAGTCTTTTGGTAGAATATGTTTATTTAATGAAACAGGTGTTTGTGGCCGATAAACGATTAAAATTTGCAGAAGATATTTATAACGCATATTTAATTCGTATTGAAGTGGGTGATGCAAATGCTTTAGAAATAAATAAGGCAAAATTACATTTGCTTCAGGTTCAGAAACAAGAAAAAGAACTTAGAACATCAATAATGGCTGTTAAGGAATCGCTTAAAAATTTAAATGGAGGTAAGGATTTGAATTTAAGTATAAATGATTATCCAAATGAAAATATAAGTGAACTGGATACGTTATTGTTTGAAAAATTAACAATAGATCCTGAGTTATTATATAATCAAAAAGTTGTGGAAGCATCCAAAAAGAATATCAAGCTTACTAAGAATCTGCAATTGCCTAATTTTAGTTTGGGTTATGGCAGCGAAACAGTAGTCGATGAGAAATTTAGAGGATTGTTAGTAGGTGTCTCAATTCCTTTGTGGGGAAGCAAAAATGCAATTCAAAAAGCGAAAATAGAATCAGAATATTATAATTTGAATAATGTTTCGATTACAGAAACTAAGATTTCAGATACAAAGATTCAGTTTGAGAAGATTCTTTCTTTACAAGAAAATTTGAATAGCTATAATGGAGTTCTTGGATCAGTAAATATCGAAGATTTGTTAAATAAATCATTAGAATCAGGTGAAATCTCAATCTTAGAATTCTTTACCGAAATGTTTTATTTTTATGAAATCTACGATGATTATTTGTTAGTAGAAAAAGAATATCATCAAGCTTTAGCCGATTTGTATAAATTTAGATTATAAAGTTTAATAATGTAGATTCAGGACAATATCCTGAATCTACATTTAATAATTTATTCGTCCGTTTTACAAACTCCGGGCCCACATCCACATCCGATCCCCATATCATTTAATTGATTAGAGTTAGAACTGCAGGATCCACCACGAAACGCTCCCTTTTTTGTAAATATTAATCTTACTGATAAAGCAAGTACAGCAATCAGAACCAAAACAATTGTTAATATTAGTAATTGAATTATTTGCATGGTAATCCTTTTATTTAATTAACACTAAGACGTTCGAAAGGTTCAAAGAAATATTGTTTTAGCAATAATGCAAGCAAAAAGTTAGAGTATTGACTTTCATCATTATAATCTTTAAATTTGTTTTTATAATTACACTTAATAAGCATTGTTAAACTAAAACAAATTGCCATGAGAAAATTTATTGCTGTTTTTTTAGCTTTAGTTTTATTTTCATTTTGTAATTACGCGGGCGATGGTAACGCTGTTGTAAATGAAAATATGAGCTTATCAAAATACTCTTTATCCTCATTTAATTATAAATCGTTTAATAGTTTAGATACTGAATACGATTTAGCCTTAATGAATCTACAGGTAGATGTAATGGGGTTTTTGATGTTTGGCCCGCAAATTTCTCTGGACTTTCAGTTTGCTAATATGGTTGCAGTTGGGCCATTTTTCAGATGGAATTATGCCGGTGTTATTTATCAAGGTGTTATTACTGATTGGTTTTACGAAGAAACTGTTGTTTCACCTGCAAGTTATGGTATTGGTGTGCAGGCAAAAGTTTTAATCCCTGTTGGTTCCGGTATGCATAGACCTTATGCAGGGATTTCATATGAAAGATTTCATGGAGAAGAATCATATGATCCTGGTGGAACCGATGGTAAACATATTTGGGAATACAAAGCTAACGTAATTCTTGTGAACCTTGGCTATAGAATGATTACACAGTCTAGTTTTAATTTATCCATTGGTTTAAGCCTTGGGATATCAACTGAAACTGAAAATATAGATTACTATGAATTTGGAGATGGCACAGTAGATCACAATCTTTTATACAATCGTTTTATCGGAATGTTACAAATCGGCCTCGGCTGGCAATTAGGAAAATAAAATAAATTGCTTTTTGTAGAGTCCTGTTAATTTTAGCAGGATTTTTTGTTTTTGTAAAAAAAAATGGTTTTAGGTATTATTTTTTCAATAAAAATGAATATGAATTTTTCTACACTGAAGTATTAGTAGAATATACATATTCTATGGCCTTATCTAACATCTCATAATCTATATAAATTAAAATCAATCTAATTTATTCTCAGATTATGATATATTTGGATACTTACTTTATATTTATAAGATACAAAATATGATTTCTATGGATAATAATTTAGTTGATGTATTTTCTTTGTTTGATGGAAAAGAAGAAGAACTTATTCCGATACTTCAAAAAGTACAAAATACAGTGGGTTTTTTGTCTAATGACTCAATGGAAGAAATAGCACGATTTGCTCATGTGCCTAAGAGTAAGGTTTATGGTGTTGCCACTTTCTACGCTCAATTTCGATTTACTCCCAAAGGAGAGAAACACATTATGTTGTGTCGGGGCACTGCATGTCATGTGAAAGGTGCTCCCAGAATCCAGGAAGAGATTGAGAATCACTTAGGAATTAAAGAGGGTGAAACCTCTAAAGATTTAAAACATTCTATGGAAAACGTTGCGTGCATTGGAGCATGTAGTTTAGCTCCCTGTATAATGGTTAATGAAACCGTTGAAGCTAATCTTACGCCTCAGAAAGTAGAAAAATTGTTTTTGTCGAAAGGAAAAAATAAATGATCTTATGTAACCTTCATGACAATTTAGTTTTGATACAAAACAATTAATATATTCGCTATGTTAAGTTATACACCAGAGAAAATAATCATGAAGGTTCACGAGCAGGCTGTGTTTGTGGCTTGTGTGAGCGAGTAACTAAAAAAGCTTATTAACTTGAAAGGCATATTAGTAATTAGCACAAAATGAATAATTGAAAAAAAGATAATAGATGAATATAAAAAAACTTATAAAAGAAGCATCGGCAGAATGGAGCGATTTACTCAATGGCCCTGTTCCTGCATTTTTGGTAGGAAATGCAACTTGTGGAAGATCAGCTGGAGCCGGTGATATAATTGAAAAACTGAAAACTGAAATTTCTTCTGGAGAACATAAATGCAGAGTACTCGAAGTTGGTTGTATTGGAATGTGTTTTCTCGAACCAATAGTTTCTGTATATCGACCAGGCTATCCGCTTATTGTTTATGGTAAAGTTGAGGAAAAAGATGTTGTAAAAATGATTGAGGCTTTTCTTAATAAAGGTGAAATAATTACCGAAAATATAATAGGAGTTGTTGGACCAAATGAGCAAATAAATTTACCGGATTTATTCAGTATTCCGATTATGAAACCGCAAAAAAGGCTTGTTCTTAATAATTGTGGTATAATCGATCCTACAAACTTAAATCATTATATAGCAAATAAAGGATATACTGGACTTCAGGAAGCACTACAACGTTCATCTCAAGATGTAATTGAAAGACTGAAAGAATCCGGATTAAGAGGTCGGGGAGGAGCAGGATTTCCCACTTGGCGTAAATGGCAATTTTGTAAAGATCAAGATAATGATACAAAATATTTAATTTGTAATGCCGATGAAGGTGATCCTGGAGCATTTATGAATCGTTCTTTACTAGAGGGTGATCCACATTCCTTAATTGAAGGGATGGTCATTGCCGGATATGCTATTGGAGCATCAATGGGTTATATTTATTGCAGAGCGGAATATCCTTTGGCTCTTGAACGACTGAGATTGGCTATTTCACAAGCAGAGGAAAAAAATCTTTTGGGAAATGATATAATGGGTTCAGGTATTAATTTTAAATTAAAGGTAAAAGAAGGTGCGGGTGCTTTTGTTTGTGGTGAAGAAACTGCGCTGATAGCTTCAATAGAAGGAGAAAGAGGCATGCCAAGACCGAGACCTCCTTTCCCGGCTATTTCAGGACTGTGGAAAAACCCTACTATCATAAATAATGTTGAATCACTGGTTTCAGTGGCAAGAATACTCCAAAACGAACCGGGATGGTTTTCGAAATATGGAACTAAAGAAAGTAAAGGAACAAAAACATTTGCTTTAGTTGGAAAAGTAAAGAATACCGGATTAATTGAAGTTCCAATGGGGACCACGCTTAGAGAAATAATTTATGATATTGGAGGTGGAGTTGATGATGGCAAGCAGCTTAAAGCTGTTCAAACCGGAGGTCCATCTGGAGGTTGTGTTCCTGCAAGTATGATTGATATTCCTGTTGATTATGAGTCTCTTGCAGAGGCCGGTACTATTATGGGATCAGGTGGATTAGTTGTAATGGATGAGGATAATTGTATGGTGGATGTTGCCAAATTCTTTATTGATTTTGCGCATAAAGAATCGTGTGGAGAGTGTGCTCCATGTAGATTAGGGACTAAACAAATGCTCGCGATATTAGAGGATATTGTTGCCGGTAAAGGCACAATGGAAGATTTAGATTTGTTGGAGGATTTGGGTAAAGGAATTATGAAAGGTTCATTGTGCGGATTAGGTCAAACGGCCCCAAACCCGGTGTTAACTACACTCAGATACTTTGGGGATGAGTATATAGAACACATTCAAAATAAGAGATGTCCAGCAAAAGTGTGTAGAGATCTTAAGTATTACGAAATACTTGAAGATAAGTGTACAGGTTGTCATATCTGTTTCAAAGCTTGTCCTGTTGCCGCTATTAGTGGAAATCCTAAAGATTTGCACAAAATAGATCAGGAACTTTGTATAAAATGTGGAATGTGTTTGGATAAATGTCCTGTAAAATTTAGTGCGATTGAAGTATATCCGGGAAATAAAGTAATGGAGGATTAAATTTATGAATATGGTAAATGTTAATATAGACGGTAAAATATTTGCAGTTAATAAAGATCTAACCATCCTCGAAGCTGCTATTGAGAATAATATTTATATTCCAACCTTATGTCATCACCCGGATCTTATTCCATCTGGTAATTGCCGAATGTGTATGGTTGAGATTGAAGGACGAAGAGGGCAGATTATAGCATGTAAAACTCCTGTTGAAGAAGGGATGGTTGTTAGAACTGAAAGTCAGGATATATCATTAATTCGTCAAACAACACTTGAGCTTATTCATGTAAATCATACTCAGGATTGCACAAACTGCTTAAAAAATAGTACTTGTCAGTTACAAGAAGTAACGGCATATGTTGGTGTAAACGAAGAGAGATTAAAAAGATTACGACGTACAAAGCAGAAAATAGAGAAAGATGAATCAAATCCTTTTTTTACTCTGGATCACGATAAATGTATAATGTGTGGAATATGTGTTAGAACATGTGATGAGGTACAAGGTGTAAACGCTCTTGATTATGGATACAGAGGATTTGATACGATTATAAGTACATTCGGTAACAGACCTATCAAAGAATCTGAATGTGAGTCTTGTGGCGAATGTGTTGTAAGATGTCCTGTTGGCGCACTATCATTCAAAGAAACACGAAAACCAACAACAGAGGTTAAAACAGTATGTACTTATTGTGGAGTAGGTTGTAATATGTACCTTGGTGTTCGAGGCAATGAAATTGTAAGTGCTCGTGGAGACAGAGATAGCATTGTAAATAAAGGAAGACTTTGTGTTAAAGGTCGATTTGGTTACAGCTTTGTAAATCATCCTGATAGATTATCAAAGCCGTTGATAAAGAAAAATGGTGCATTTGTAGAAGCAAGTTGGGATGAAGCATTGGATCTTGTTGCAAATAAGTTTAAGAATGCAAAAGGGAATAAATTTGCAGGATTAAGTTCAGCAAAGATTCCGAACGAAGATAATTATGTTATCCAAAAGTTTGCAAGGGCTGCAATGGGGACAAATAATATTGATCATTGTGCCAGACTTTGCCACGCACCAACTGTATCAGGTTTGGCTCAGAGCTTTGGAAGCGGAGCAATGACAAATTCAATTGACGAATTTAAAAATGTATCAACCTTATTTTCCATAGGTTCAAATACAACCGCTGCGCATCCAATAATTGGATTACATATTAAGGAAGCAAAAAGAAAAGGTGCAAAGATCATTGTAGCTAATCCAAAGGAAATTGATTTATGTCGATTTGCTGATGTTCATCTTCAACAAAAACCAGGAACAGATGTGGTTTTGTTAATGGGTATGATGAAAGTTATTGTTGATGAGAAACTTGAAGATACTGAATTTATAAAATCAAGATGCGAAGATTACGATCACTTTGTAGAGTCATTAAATGATTTTGATCTTGAAACAACGGAAAAGATAACCGGAGTTCCTAAAGAAAAAATACAAGAAGCTGCAAGAATATATGCCACAAATAAACCATCATCATTGGTTTATGCCATGGGCATTACGCAACATTCGCATGGAACCGACAATGTTTTAGCAGTTAGTAATATTGCAATGCTTACTGGAAATATTGGCAAAGAAAATGCAGGAGTAAATCCTTTAAGAGGGCAAAATAATGTACAAGGAGCCTGCGATTTGGGGGCACTTCCAAATGTATATCCTGGTTATCAAAAGGTAACAATTCCTGAAGTACAAGAAAAATTTGAAAAGCATTGGGGCGTTAAACTGGATCCAAATAATGGTATCACACATACTGAGATTTTTGATCAAATTGAAAAGGGTCAGATAAAAGCTTTGTATCAGGTTGGTGAAAACCCAATACTAAGTGAAGCAGATGCTAACCATGTTAAAAGGGCACTAAAAAATCTTGATTTCTTTGTTGTTCAGGATATTTTTATGACCGAAACAGCTAAGTACGCTGATGTAATTCTTCCCGCAACATCTTTTGCAGAAAAAAACGGAACATTTACAAATACCGAGCGTCGAGTTCAGCGAGTTCGGAAAGCTATAGATGCTCCAGGAGATGCAAAAGATGATTGGTGGATAGCTTGTGAAATTGCTAAGCGACTAGGAGTCAAGGGATTTGATTTTTCATCTACTGAAGATATTATGGATGAAATTAATAAGGTATCACCAATTTATGGTGGAATAAAATTTGATCGAATAGAAGAAGAAGGAATACAGTGGCCATGTCCTGATGAGAATCATCCAGGTACAAAAATTCTTCATACTGAGAAATTTTCTAAAGAGAATGGATTAGGTAAATTTTTCCCACTTGCTTATAAAGTATCAATTGAATTACCTGATAGCGAATATCCTTTACTATTAACAACCGATAGAAGTTTATATCATTACCATACTTCAACCATGACACGAAGAGTTAAAGGACTTGAAATACTTGATGGTGAAGAGTTTCTTAAAGTTAATTCAGAAGATGCTCAAAAAATGAATATTAAAAATGGTGAATATGTTACTGTAAGATCCAGAAGGGGAGATGTTAAAGTGAAAGTACAAATTACTCATATTGTTCCAAAGGGTGTTGCTTCCCTTACATTTCATTTTCACGAAACACCAACAAATGAACTAACAATTTGTGCTTTAGATCCGGTGGCTAAGATTCCGGAAACTAAAGTATGTGCCATAAAAGTTGAAAAAATGGATTCTTAAAATTCACGATAAAATTTATGGAACGATCAGAAATATTGAAGCAATTTGGGAATGATGATGAAAACTTAATTAACATTCTACATGCTTTACAAAATAATAATTCTCAAAATTATCTCGAAAAGGATGACTTAAAAGCTGCTGCAAATCATTTAAATATAACATATAGTCATATTTATGGAGTAGTTACTTATTATACAATGTTTAGCTTAAAACCAAGAGGCAAAAATATTATTCGTATTTGCAATTCGCCTGTTTGTGACATGGAAAAATCATCCGATATCATTACGAAAATAAAAAAAATACTTTCAATTGGAGTTGGTGAAATAAGCAAGGATAAACGTTTTAGCTTAGAATTATCGGAGTGTCTTGGTCAATGCGATATTGCACCCGGAATGATGATAAACGAAGATGTATACGGGAATTTACATAATGCTGATTTAGCATCAATATTTGAAAAATATAAATAATCAATTATTGTGGTAAAAGAAAAAAGAATATGTCTTAAAAATTTAGGAAAGATAAATCCTGAAAGCATTGATGATTATATTGAAGCCGGTGGATACAAGGTGCTTGAGAGTGCTGTTAGCCGTCATCATTTTGAAATTATTGATGAAATGCTAAATTCCTCACTTAGAGGTCGTGGAGGAGCAGGATTCTCAGCAGGTTTGAAAGAGAAATTCACGAGTGAATCATGTCTTAGGTGCGAACAGAAATATTTAATTTGTAATGCCGATGAAGGTGAGCCGGGAACTTTCAAAGATCGGATAATAATGGAAAATGACCCTCATTTATTATTGGAGGGAATGCTCATTGCTGCTTATGGTATTGGAGCTTCGAAAGCTTATATTTATATCAGAGGCGAATATTACAAATCAATTGAAATGGTTAAAAAAGCAATTGATTCGGCTCGAAAAAGGGGATTTATTGGCAAGAATATTTTTGGTTCTGTTTTTTCTGTTGATGTTGAAATTAGGTTAGGAGCAGGTTCATATCTTTGTGGTGAGGAACTTACATTGCTTGAATCCTTGGAAGGAAAAAGAGGATATCCTAGAATTAAGCCACCTTTCCCCGCCGAAAAAGGCCTATTTGGTTTCCCAACTCTTATAAATAACGTTGAAACACTAGCCACAATACCGACTATTGTTGGTAAGGGTTCAGAATGGTATCTTAAACTGGGAACGGCGGAATCGCCAGGAACAAAAATTTTCACAATTAGTGGAGATGTTGCAAAACCAGGATTTTTTGAAGTTGAATTAGGGACAACATTACGCGAACTTATTTTTGACTTAGCAGGAGGGATGAAAGATGATAAAAAACTAAAAGCGATACTCTTGGGTGGAGCTGCTGGTACATTTGTTGATGAAACTGTATTGGATACACCTACCGGTTTCGATTCTTTAAAAGAAAAAGGAGCAACGCTTGGTTCGGGTGCTATTATGGTTTTAGGTGAAGATAAATCAGTTCTCAATGTTACACAATCAATTCTTGAGTTCTTTAAACACGAATCATGTGGAAAATGTGTTCCATGCAGAGTTGGTACAGATCGTGTAGCTAGAATGATTAAAGAAATTAATAATGGTATTTATCAAGGTGAATCAGGACTTGATGATATGATTTATGAGGCGGAATATATGGCAAAAACTTCTCTTTGCCCTTTGGGACAATCTCTAATAATGCCTTTGCGAAGTCTTAAAAGATATTTCAACGATCAGTTTTAAAAATAAAGTTCATGTCAAAAAATATTAATATAAGTATCGATGGAAAACAAATTACTACTCTTGAGGGAGCAAATCTTCTTCAGGTTGCAAAGGATAATGGAATAAAAATTCCAAGTTTATGCTATCATAAAAAACTTACTCCAACTGGAGCTTGCCGTTTATGTGTTACAAAAATAAAAGGACAAAAAGGATTAGTAATGTCATGTACGGTTAGTGTAACGGATGGCATGGAAGTAACAGCTTTCGATAGTGAAATAGAAGAAACCCGAAAACATACGCTCGATTATTTATTGGCTGAGCATAATGAAAGTAATGATGGTACATACAGAGATGAATTCAGAGATTTAGTAATTAAATATGGTTTGGATAAACCCGAAAATCGAAAATTTCCAAATATTAGTAAAGCTTTAAATTATAAAACAGATGACAGTTCACCAGTTTTAACTTACGATGCATCAAAGTGTATAAAATGTTTTCGATGTATAAAGGGATGTGATGAGGTGCAAGGTAAAAATGTACTTTCATTTTCGGAACGTGGCATCACATCGCATATAATTGCTGGATTTGATAAATGGAACGAATCAGAATGTGATGGTTGTGGCGAGTGTGTCCAATTATGCCCAACAGGAGCATTGGTTGAGAAACCACATCGTATAGAAATTAATATTGATAAGATTGAGAAAAATGTATTTACAACTTGTCCATATTGTGGCGTTGGTTGTCAATTAAATTTATCAATTCAAGATGGGAAAATAGTTCGATCCGAAGGTGTTGAAGGAATATTGCCAAACGACGGAAAGCTATGTGTTAAAGGCCGTTTTGGTGTAGATTTCGTTCATAGTTCTAAGCGATTAACAAAACCTTTAATTAAGAAAAATGGAGAATTTGTGGAAGCCGAATGGGATGAAGCACTGAATTTAATTGCCGAAAAATTTATTGAGATTAAAGAAAAATATGGTAATGATGCATTAGCAGGTTACGCTTCGGCAAAATGTACCAACGAAGATAATTACTTATTTCAAAAATTTATTCGTGTAGTATTTGGTACGAATAATATTGATTATTGTACTCGCTTGTGTCATGCTTCTACAGTTACAGCTATGTTAAAGTCTATTGGCGATGGTGCCGGAACTAATTCAATTGAGGATTTTGCTACCACAGATTGCTTATTTGTTACAGGGAATAATATAATAGAAACACATCCTGTAACGGCAACTTATGTAAAACAAGGAAAAGCAAATGGAAATAAAATAATTATCTGTGATCCGAAATGGACCCCTTTGGTTAAGAATGCTGATATATGGTTACAAGCTAGATTAGGAACAGATGTTGCCTTATTAAATGGAATGATTCATGTAATTATCAAAGATGACTTAATTGATCTAGATTTTATTAAAAATCGTGTTGATCGCGGCATGGAGGCATTTGAGGAACTTAAAAAACTAGTTGAAAAATATACACCGAAGAAAACAGAAGAAATAACCTCTGTACCTAAAGAGAAAATAATAACTGCAGCAAGAATGTATGCTAATGCTCAAACTGCAATGATTGCTACAGGAATGGGAATGAGTCAGCAAGTCACAGGAACCAACAATGTATTTTCATTAATTAATATGATGATGATAACTGGTCAGATTGGTAAGGAACGTGCTGGTATTGATCCGCCACGTGGGCAAAATAATGTTCAAGGTGCAACCGATGTTGGATGTTCGCCAATAGTTTATCCCGGATATATTCCAATCACAAATGATGAGAATAGAAAGCGTGTTTCTAAAATATGGAATGTTGATTATGAGGCGCTTTCCGGTAAACCAGGATTAACAACTGTTGAAATAATGAATGCCGCTTATGATGATAAAGTAAAAGGTTTATTCATAATGGGCGAAAATCCTATGGTTACCGATCCCGATTTGAATCATACCGAAAAAGCATTAAAGAAAATGGATTTTGTAGTTGTTCAAGATATTTTTCATACTGAAACAACTCCTTATGCAGATGTAATTCTACCTGCTGCTTCTTTTGCCGAAAAAGATGGCACATTTGTAAATAGCGATCGCAGAGTTCTTCGTGTTCGTAAAGCAGTTGAATCTCCAGGTGAGGCACGTGAAGACAGGAAAATCATTTTAAGTATTGCAGAACGAATGGGTGTTAATATTGGAAATTACAGCAGTGCTTCAGAAATATACGATGAAATAGCACAAGCTACGCCAATGATGGGAGGTATTTCATATGACAGAATTGAGCACCAGGGAATTCAATGGCCGTGCCCGACTATAGATCATCCGGGTACAAGTACTTTGTTTATAGATAAATTTAATACTCCAAATGGAAAGGGTATTTTAAATCCTGTGGAGTATGTTGCTCAAAAGGAAAGAACGTCAAAAGAATATCCATTTATTTTAAATTCAGGCAGGATATTATACCATTATCATTCAGCAACAATGTCGCGGAAAAATAAAGCTTTAACCGATTTTGCGAATGAATCTTATTTATTAATGAATCCTGGTGATGTTATAAAATTTGGATTTAAAGATGGTGTAAGGGTAAAAGTAAAATCCAAACAAGGAGAATTGGAAACTACGCTAAAAGCGAGTGATCAAGTTGCCGAAGGAGAATTATTTATGCCTTGGCATTTTTCTGAATCACCTGTAAATAGATTAACTCGAAGCGATTTAGATCCTTTTTCAAAAATAGCTGCATTTAAACTTACCGCTTGTAAGGTTGAAATGGTATAAGATTTAGAGATAATGAGATTCCCGTTTTCACGGGAATGACATCTTTATATATTATTGTCATTCCGGGCTTGTTCCGGAATCTTTTTATAATTATTTTTTAATTTTTCAATTAAATTGTAACATCTTTTAATTTGCAGTAACTAAATAAGTGAATAAATAATTTCGGAATGAGTAAGAAAGATGAAAAATTCAGAAAAATAATCAGTGAAAACGAGCAAAAGATTTCGAGTATTTGTCGCTATTATTCTTCCAATGATGAGGATCATAAAGATATGTATCAAGAAGTTCTTATAAATGTTTGGAAAAGCATTGATTCTTTTCGTGGAGACTCTCAGTTAAGTACTTGGATTTATAGAGTTGCTGTTAATACTGCTATGGGATTTGCAAACAAAGAAATTCGCAGACAAAAAATATTTCTTGGCGATAAAGACAATCGCTTACAAAATTTTATAGATGTCGATGAAGGCTCTGTTAAAGAAAAGGAAAAACTATTTCAAATTCTTGAAAATCAGATTAATCAATTATCTGTTATTGATAAAATAATAATAACGCTGGTATTGGAATCGGTTAATCATAAAGAAATAGCCTCTGTAATAGGTATTACTGAACCTAATGTAAGGGTTAAAATTCATCGCATTAAGAATGAATTAAAAGAGGTTTTAGAATCATTTAATATTTAAAGTTATGGAAAAGAAAAATAAGTATATGGATTTAAATGCTCTGATTTCCGATATGCAATTAAAAGATAAGAGATATAAGAATATATTTAAAAGATTTCAGATAATATTCTTTGTTTTTATTTTTATATACGGAGGTTTATTTTTAGTTAATCCAGATGCAGAACTAACGATAAATGACCGATTAGCAGGAGGATGTTACGTTATAGCATTTTCATTATTTGCTTTTTATTTTAGGAAATATTATAAAAAGTACAAGGAAGTAAATTATTCCGATTCAGTAAAAAAAGTATTAACTGATGCTGAAAAACGATATCGATTTAAAAAGCCCGATTTTGTTCTTGTTTTTATTGGAATTATTTTGATTGGTATTGCAACTGTCTTAGTTTCATCCAAATTTAGTAATGGAGATTATAATATTATTTATATATACATTCTTTTATTAATAATAGGAATTTCCGTTGGTTATTTGTGGTGGCGAAAAGATAACAGACCTATCTGGTTATCTACTAAAAAACTACTAAAGGAACTTGACGAATAATATTAAAAAACCCCAAATCAACTGATTTGGGGTTTTCTCATATCTCTGTACTTTGTACTCAGTACTATTTTTGGAATTATCCTTTAATGAAAATAGCTTTCATAATGGCATTAGCCATTTTGGGATTTTCCTTTAATCTGCGAGTCGAATATCCAAACCATTGTTTCCCGTAAGGAACATAAACTCTCATTCTATGACCTTTATCAAGAATAGATTGACGTAAACTAGGCGTTACACCATAAAGCATTTGGAATTCATACTTTTCTTTAGGTACTTTTAATTCTTCAATTAACTTATAAGCACCTTCAACAATAGGTTTGTCATGTGTTGCAATACCAGGATAATAGCCATTCTCTAAACAAAGCTTAATATCTTGCAAGAAATGCTCATTAACTTCTTCGTACTTTTTATAAGCAATTTCTGCAGGTTCTACATAAATTCCTTTGCAAATTCTGTAATTATTAGGAGCTTCTTTAGTATGAATGTCTGCTAAATCTTTAATATCCTGATGTGTGCGTTTCATATAAGATTGAAATACTAATCCTACATTCTTTGGAAATTCAGCTTTAAGTTTTCTGAATAATTCAATTTCTAAATCAGTACATGGAGAATCTTCCATATCAACACGAATAAAATTGTTATAGCTAGCTGCTTTAGCTACAATCTCACGAACATAATTGTAACATACATCTTTATCCAATAATAATCCGAACATAGTTGGTTTAACAGAGTAGTTACAATCAATGTCTTCTTTTTCAACACGATCAATTAATTCAAGATACTCTTTCGTATTTTCTTCAGCTTGATCAAGTGTTTTAATGAATTCACCTAAGATATCAATGGTTACCATGCAACCTTTTGAATTTAGATCTTTCGACGCTTTGATAGCATCTTCAACCGTTTCCCCTGCAATGTAGGGCTTTGAAAATAGCCAAACGAACTTCTTTGGAAAGAATGGCAATAATGTTGCGATTAATTTGTTAAACATGTCCTTAATTATTATTAGTTATTTTATAAATCATATATGCTAAATTATAATTGCATAATTAGATATATTTTTTACAAAAAAAAAGGAGAAAAATCAGGTTTTTGATCTTGAGCTTAAAAAACATTAGTAATCAAACAAAAATTCCACAGTCAAACTGCAGGATTTTTATTTCCTAAAATAGGAATAGTCATTCTGAACGAAGTGAAGAATCTAAATTAATCTAGAGATATTTCGCTTCGCTCAATATGACAACTTAAATTGAATATTATGATATCAGGTTTTGACTTAGTCTTATATTGTAAATTACCAGCTTCCACCAGCGCCTCCGCCACCAAAGCTTCCGCCACCAAATCCGCCAAATCCTCCGCCACCACCGAAACTTCCTCCACCTGAAGAAAAGTTTCCATAACTTCCACCATGACTTCTATTGGAGCTCAACATTCCCAGTGCAATCCAGAATGGTACATTATGACCAACAGAATAATGACGAGCACGTTTAGCTCTTCCAATAAAACTGATAGCTATAATAATTAGAAATATAATTCCTCCTGGTATAGCAGAACCTTTTTTCCCTGTTGCTTGTTGGTATTCATCTGCAGTATATTCACCTCTGGTTAATTCAATAATTCTATTTGTAGCTTCATCCAAGCCTTTATAATACATTCCTTGTTTAAAATATGGCAGAATCTCATTATTAACAATTCGTTTGGTAATAGCATCAGGCACTGCTCCTTCAAGTCCGTAACCTGTAGCAATATAAACTTCACCTTTCGAGTTTTGATATTTAGGTTTTACTAGAATTAAAATACCGTTATTTTTCCCCTTTTGTCCTATTCCCCATTTTTCACCTAAACCAAATGCATAGGAAGCAGGATCATATCCATCTAAAGATTTAACAATAACAATCGCAATTTGAGTAGATGATTGATTATTAAATTGAACCATTTTATTCTCCAAAGTGCTATTTTCCTGGGCACTTAGAAAATTGGTGTAATCGTTTACAATTCTCGGTGGATTTGATTTCTCAGGGAAATTTTGTGCAATTGCATTTATTGAAATTACCGATAATAATATCAATAATATATGTTTGATTTTATTTCTCATAGTTTTATTCTTTATCACCAAATGAAATTTCATCCGACAATTCGTTTATATCTTCTTTTTGATACGGAAAATGTTCTTTTAATGCTTGTCCTGCCATTTTAATTCCTGTGCTTAATCCAATATCAAATTTCGATTTTTTAAAATGATTAATTACTGTTTCTTTTATTTCTTCCCAGAAATTATCAGGTGTAACAGCATTAATTCCGGCATCACCTAAAATTGCAAATTTATTGTCACTTATTGATAAATAAAACAAAACACCATTTCGTAATTCTGTTTTATGAATTTCCAGCTTTTCAAATATAAAAGCAGCTCGATCTAAAACAACTTCTTTACAGTCAGATTCGATGTGTACCCTTATTTCTCCCGATGTATTTAATTCTGCTTCTGTAACAGCATCGGTGATAAGTTTCTTTTGTTCTTCGTTAAAAAATTGAGATGCTTTCATTCATTTATGTTTTTTACTTATTTATATTGTTATGCTTTTTACCTTGGTTTCCGGTAATTTACATTCTTTTGTTACCTGCCTGCCGGTCAGGCAGGCTCGCTCCCGCAAATCCATTACGCTATCCGCTCGTGAACATCCATGATATATTCTTATTTCATATTAATGCTAGTGCATGGATGTTTCATAATTAAAATTCTACTTTAGGTGCTTCGTTTGCATTTTCTTGTGCTTTGAAATATGATTTTTCTTCAAAATCGAACATATCAGCATATAAGTTCTTAGGGAACATTTTTATATAAGTATTATACCCTTGTGCACTTGTATTAAACTTCTGACGTTCAACGGTTATTCTGTTTTCTGTTCCCTCAAGTTGTGATTGTAATTCCAAAAAGTTTTGATTTGCTTTTAAATCAGGATAACGTTCAACAACAACCATAAGTTTTGATAATGCAGAACTTAATCCTCCTTGAGCTTGCTGGAAAGCTTGCATATTGGCAGCAGTTAAATTTGTTGGATCAATAGTTGTTGAAGTAGCTTTTGCTCTTGCTTCAATTACACCTGTTAAAGTTTCACTCTCATGAGCAGCATAACCTTTTACCGTGCTAACTAAGTTTGGAATTAAATCTGCACGACGTTGATATACGTTTTCTACTTGTGCCCATTGAGAAACAACTGCTTCATCCATAGCTACCATTTTATTATATGTGCCTTTTATTGATGAATAAAAGAACAGAGATAATACAGCAATTACAATTATAATAATCCACGATTTTTTCATATTTATTAAAATTTTAGATTAATGATTTATCAAATTTAAATATATCTTATCACCTATCAAATAGTGTGCAAAGATTAACATTCAGTAATTATGTCATAAGGAATTGCCAAATCATGATATTTATCTTTCTTAATAAACTCTTAATTTGTATTTTTGGCATTGATTTTAAGATAACCAGATTTTTATAAATTATGTATTTGAAACAAGATAATTCTTTCTTATCTGATAATTCATTGAGGATAAGATATTCTTAGAAATAAGCAATTGTATAATACACGTGTCATTCTGAGCTTAGAGAAGAATCTCTAAAAGCTAAATGAGATGTTTCACTTCGTTCAACAAGACATTAAAGCGAGATATATTATGTTAATATTATCTAAAATCAATTCTCAAGTTTAATAATCAAAAAATCAATATAATGACAAGAGAAGAATTTCAAAAAGTAGTTTTACAAGGAATTCCCGCCGAATTGCCTTCTCCGAAATCATACGATCAGGAAATAAGTCATGCTCCAAAGCGAAAGGAGATTTTAACAATAAATGAGAAAAAATTAGCAGTTAAAAATGCTTTACGTTATTTCGATAAAAAACATCACGAAGTATTAGCAAAAGAGTTTGCAAAAGAATTAGAAGATTATGGACGAATTTATATGCATCGCTTTCGTCCCGATTATAAAATATATGCACGATCTATAGATGATTTTCCAGCAAAATCGCGCCAAGCGCAAGCTATTATGTTAATGCTAAGCAATAACCTTGATTATGCTGTAGCTCAACATCCTCACGAATTAATTACCTATGGTGGTAATGGTGCTGTATTTCAGAATTGGGCACAGTATTTATTAACCATGCAGTATTTGGCTACAATGACTGATGAACAAACTGTAGTTTTATATTCTGGTCATCCAATGGGAGTATTTCCTTCCCATAAAGATGCTCCACGGGTTGTAGTTACTAACGGAATGATGATTCCTAATTACTCAAAACCAGACGATTGGGAAAAATTTAATGCATTAGGTGTTACTCAATATGGACAAATGACTGCTGGTTCGTTTATGTATATCGGGCCACAAGGAATTGTTCATGGAACAACGATCACTGTATTAAATGCATGCCGTAAAATTTCTAAGCATGGAGAAGGTCCCGAAGGTAAAATATTTGTTACTTCAGGATTAGGAGGAATGAGTGGTGCTCAACCAAAAGCTGGTAATATTGCGGGAGTTGTAAGTATTACTGCTGAGATTAATCCAAAGGCAGCTTATAAGCGTCATGAGCAAGGATGGGTCGATGAGGTAATTGAAGATGTAGATAAAGTAATTGAAACTGCTTTAGCATATAGTGAAAAGAAAGAAGCTCATTCAATAGCATTCTTAGGAAATATTGTTGAGTTATGGGAAAGACTGGCAGAACGTAAAATTCATATTCATTTAGGTTCTGATCAAACATCGTTACATAATCCTTGGGCAGGTGGTTATTTTCCTGTTAGTTTAAGCTACGAAGATTCAATTAAAATGATGGCAGAAAATCCTTATGAATTTAAAAAGCATGTTCAAGAATCATTAAGACGACAAGTTGCTGCAATTAATAAAATGACAGATCAAGGTACTTATTTCTTTGATTACGGAAATGCATTTTTGTTAGAATCAAGCAGAGCTGATGCTGACATTATGAAAGAAGATGGTAATTTTAAATATCCATCGTATGTTCAAGATATTATGGGTCCTATGTGTTTCGATTATGGTTTTGGACCATTTCGTTGGGTTTGTACATCATCTAAACCAGAAGATTTAGACTTATCAGATCAGATTGCAATGGATGTTTTAGAAGAAATTGCAAAAACAGCACCACTGGAGATATCACAGCAAATGAAAGATAATATTCGCTGGATAAGCGAAGCGAAAAAGAATAATTTAGTAGTTGGTTCTCAAGCACGTATTTTATACGCCGACTGCGAAGGCAGAACAAAAATTGCAGCTGAATTTAATAAAGCAGTAAACGATGGTCGATTATCGGCTCCAGTTGTTTTAGGCCGCGATCATCATGATGTTTCTGGCACGGATTCACCTTTCCGTGAAACTTCAAATATATACGATGGCTCGCAATTCACTGCTGATATGGCAATTCAGAATGTTATTGGAGATTCCTTCCGAGGTGCAACCTGGGTTTCAATCCATAATGGTGGCGGAGTAGGTTGGGGCGAAGTAATAAATGGAGGTTTTGGAATGGTACTTGACGGAAGTGACGATGCTGATCGACGATTACGTATGATGTTACATTGGGATGTAAACAATGGTATTGCGCGAAGAAGTTGGGCAAGAAACGATAGTGCTTTATTTGCCATTAAACGTGAAATGGAACGAACACCTGATTTAAAAGTTACTGTTCCAAATATTGCCGATGATGAACTTATTGATAAATTATTTTAAGAAATATTGTCATTCCGCACTCTGACTGCCGTCAGGCAGGTGTTGCGGAATCTATATAACTGGAAGATTCCGGCTCTTTGGCCGGAATGACACTGGAAACTGAATAATTGAGGATGTCCAAAAAGACCAAGTAGCTGTCATTCTGAGCTTGTCGAAGAATCTATTTAATTATTAATGAGATATTTCGACAGGCTCAATATGACATTTTTCATAGAAGGTATACTTTTCGGATATCCTCTATTATTACACATAAAACAATTAATTTACTTTTTTTCTTTTTTCGAGAATAATCTTATTAACCAGTTTCGTTTTACAACCTTAGCAGCTTCTTCAACCTCTTTTGCTCCTTTGTTTACATTTTGAACAGCAATTTCTATACTGTCAGCAAAAGCAGTATCATAAATCAGGCGGTTAATCAATCCTTGTCCTTCATTTATTTCATCTGTAATTTTTACGAGATTTTCAGATAGAATTTTGGTTTTTTCTGCTGTGTAATCTAGGTTTTTACCTGTTCTGCTGAGCCCTGATGTAAATGTTGTGTCGGTAAAAATTTCTCCAAATATACCTTGTCCACTATTAACTTGATTCGTAATTTTAACTAAATTATCAGTCGATTTTTGTAGGTTTTCGCCAGCTTCATATATTTTTTTAGCTAAAATTGTATCCGATAACAGCATACCAATTGTCCCTTTTTCTTTAGACATTTTATCTGTTATTTCAGCAACGTTTTCTGTTAGTGAAGCGGTCTTTTTTGCAATTTTACTCAGGTTTGTAGCAAAAGATTCGTCAGCAAAAATTTTTCCAAAAGCTCCTTCTCCACGATTGATCTTTTCTGTGATTTCTGCAACGTTTTTAGTAATAATAACAGTATTTATGCTAGATGAATTTAGTTGCCTAAGAATATTATCGATCTTAACTACTTCGATTGTACCCAGAATATCTCCTTCTTCTACATTTGCAGTATGAATATTCCCGGAGTAAATATTGACAATTTTGTTACCCATTAATCCTTCAGATCCTATTTCTATTTTTGAATCTTTACGAATAAATTGTCTTATACCTTCTTGGATTGATAAATCTACACTAACCAAAGAATCATTAATTATTTGAACTTGGGAAACAGTACCAATATTAATACCAGAGAATCGTACATTATTTCCAACCTTTAATCCGCTTATGTCAGTAAATATACCGCTTACTTGAAATTTTTTACTAAAGAGGTTAACTTGACTCCCTATATAATAAATGCCAAAAATAAATAATACAATTCCTATTGCTACAAAGAAACCTAGCTTTAGGTTATTTTTTTTAGTGTTGTGCATAAGCTATAATTTTAATCTGTTTTAAAATATGAACTAATCCATTCATCATTAGAATTTTTAAGTTCATTGAATTTTCCTTCGGCCCGAATTACCCCTTCGTGCAAGATCAACATTCTATTTGATGTAATTTTGGCGCAATTCAAATCATGAGATATAATAATAGATGATGTTTTATATTTATCTTGAATTTTTAAAATTAAAGAGCTAATCTCCCGTGATGTTAAAGGATCAAGACCAGTGGTTGGCTCGTCATATAGAATAATATCGGGTTTAAGTATTAATGTTCTTGCTAAGCCAATTCGTTTTTTCATGCCTCCTGAAAGTTCCGATGGCATTTTATCAATAGTATCAACTAATCCCACATTTTCAAGAGCTTCAACTATAAGTCCATCAATAATATGCGGATCAGTTATAGTTTTATTTCGGCGCAATGGAAATTCCAGGTTTTCTTTTACTGTCATTGAATCATATAAAGCATTTCCTTGGAAAATAAATCCGACTTTGGTTCGAAGAGTATTGAGTTCTCGTGAACTCATTTCTGCTATTTCTTTATTAAAAACTTTAAGTGAACCCGAATCGGGATAAATTAAACCAACAATACATTTAATAAGAACTGATTTTCCTATTCCTGATTTCCCTAAAATAACTACATTTTCACCTTCGTTTACAACCATGTTAATGTCTTTCAATACTGCATTTTTATTAAATGATTTTTTTAAATGTTCAATTTGTATAACAATTTCTTGATTGTTGATAAGCTTATTATTGATATTTTCTTTTTGTTCAATCATTTAAAATGAAAATATGTTAAAAATTTCTGATAACTGAACTGCAACTAAATCAATTATAAAAATTGCTAAAGATGAAATTACAACTGCCGAATTTGCAGCCTTACCAACACCTTCAGTTCCATTTTCGGAAAAATAACCTTTGTAACAACTAATTATACCAATAGCAAACCCAAAGAAAAATGTTTTAATAGTTGCAGGAATTAAGTCATTATAATGTAAAGCATCAAAAGCTTGATTTATAAATAAAGGGAACGAGATAAAACCATGCATATTTACTGCAATATAAGAACCAAGGAAAGATATGGCGTCTGAATAAAAAACCAATATTGGAATCATAAAAGTTGTTGCAAGAACACGAGTCGTAACAAGGTATTTTATGGGATTTGTTCCTGAAACTTCCATTGCATCAATTTGTTCAGTAACACGCATAGAACCTAATTCAGCTCCTATTCCAGAACCAATTTTCCCGGCACAAATCAAAGCTGTAATTACGGGGCCAATTTCGCGAACTATCGAAACAGAAACCATACCTGGCAACCAAGACTCAGCTCCAAATTCTGCCATAACCGGTCTTGATTGCAAAGTAAGAACTAATCCCATTATAAATGCTGTTATTCCAATTAATGGAAGCGTACTTAACCCAATAGTGTATGCCTGCTTTAGTAGCTCAGTATGCTCGTAGGGTGGTCTAAATAATTCACGAAAGAAGTTGTTCGTAAATCGACTTAATCCGCCAATCTCATTTAAAATTTTTTCAACATTTTTAAATCGGGAAAGATCAAATTCATCTTGATTTTCTTTTGCTACCTTATTACCAAATATTTTTCTAATATTTAGTTTCATTTTTAATTAGACTTTAGTCATATTATAAAAATGTAAGTTACAAATTATTAAGGTACCTTGGAATATATATCAGATAAAATTTAACAGGAAAAGATTTTTTATGTTCAATAATTTATTGTTCAAATAATAAATTATATGGGCGTTCGATATCTTTTCTTAATTCTTCAATTCCAATATTTCTACTTTTTCGTAAAAATTCTTTTCCATCGAAGAAAACCAAAATGGTTGGAACCGTAAAGATTGAATTTTGTGCAGCAATTTCTGGATTAACTACAGTATCACAATAAAACATTTCTATTTTAGGGAAATCAACCTGAAGTAAGTTTTGAATTTTTGGTTTTAAAACTTTACATACGTTACATTTTTCATGCGAAAAGTAAATTAGACTTGCGGGCTTGTTTTCGATACTATAGTTAAGTTCTTCGATTGAAGAAATTGTATTTATCATTAGTACTTATTTGCGTTTAACATTATTAAGGTACAGGCAATTGAGACTTCAATGTTGTTTTTCATTGCTATTTCAATTAATTCCTGATTTTCCGATCCTGGATTAAATATTATACGTTTTGGCTCTAGTTCAATGATGTAATTATAATATTCCTTTTGATTTTTAGGATTAAGATATAATGTAATTGTATGAATATCTTTGAATACAGGTTTTCCAATAATAATTTTTTGCCACATGATATCTCCCTTTTTGTTACCTATGGGAACTACATCAAAGCCGTGACGGACTAAACTTTTTACCGCTTTATGCGAGAATCTGATTGGATTTGGGCTTGCTCCTAAAACAAGAGTCTTTTTCATATTTAATTATAGTATAAATAAAAAGTCCAATAATTTGATTTGTTGTGAATTATGATTTAAAAATCATTAACAAAATCAAATTGAAAGATAAGGAAAATTAGCAAAGAATAAAAGTGATATTTATGTTTGTTTTTGGATTAACACAACAGCATGAGCAGAGATACCTTCTTCTCTGCCTACAAATCCTAATTTCTCAGTAGTAGTTGCTTTTACCGAAATATTATCCTGATTTGTATTTAAAACAGATGCTAATGTTTTAGTTATTTCCGGAATGTATTCCTGTATTTTTGGTTTTTGTAAACAGATTGTAGAATCTATATTAACTAAGGAATAACCTTTATATGAAACAAGACTTAATGTTTTTTGTAATAGGATTTTACTATCAATGTTTTTAAAATCTTGGTTTGTATCGGGAAAATGATAACCTATATCTCGTAATGCTGCAGCACCTATAAGAGCATCGCATATAGCATGAATTAATACATCTCCGTCGGAATGAGCAATACAACCTTTTGTATGAGGTATTTTTATTCCTCCAAGGAATAGCTCTCTACCTTCCTCTAATTGATGTACGTCATATCCATGACCTATTCTAAAACTCATTATCCCTGTTTTTCTCTTTTTTGCATTCTTAAAGCCTGAAAATCTAATCCAAGTGTAAATCGCATTGTATTTGCTAATGGATTATTTTGTTTAACTGGAACAAGATATGAAAAATCTATTGTAAATACATTTAATTTTAATCCAACTCCTACTGTAAAATATTTTCTATTTCCTTTTAATTCGTGTTCATGAAAATAACCACCACGAACTGCAAATTGGTTCGCATACCAATACTCAGCACCCACAGAATATTTAATTTCATGTAATTCTTCTTCCCATCCACCTGGTGCATCATAAAAAGATTGCAACATTCCCTCCGGAACAGAAATATCGTTTTCAGTACTATCCGGGGTTGGAACTAGAAATTTATTGACATCGAATGCAAGAGTTAATGAATTATATTCATCAATATCGTATTTAATTGCAGTTCCAATTTTTAAATTCGTTGGTATAAAATCCTTTTGCACATCTGTGTACGAAATTTTAGATCCAATATTCGAAATATTAATACCAAAGGAAAGAGTATAATTGTAGTCTCTAAATTTTAATTTGTCGTTTAAATAATACATTGAAACATCTGCTGCTACAGCATTACCTGCTTTTGTTTCAGCTCCTGCAACTTCCGTTCCTCCAGTTATATCTGATCTAATATACCTGAATGCAATACCCCCTGATATTTTTTCAGAAAATGCTCTAGCATATGTCATATCAAATGATAATTCATATGGTGAATGTTGCCCACTAGATTCACCTATTTCATTGGTAAATTGAATATCGCCTAAATCAAAATATAATAATGAAACAGCTACAGTTTGTTTCTTGTCTAAACGTTTATAATACGATAAATATCCTAAATTAATATCGTTTACCAAATTTCTTAACCAAGGTGTATATGATACCGCGAGTCCCATATCACTTTCGATAAATGCATATTTCGCGGGATTCCAGTGCATTGAACTATAATCGGCAGATGTGGCAGCACCAACATCACCCATAGCACCAGCTCTTGAATCTGGAGCAATAGTTAAAAAAGATGCGGAGTATTCAAGCGGATTGTTTGATCCAGCCAAATCTTCAGTATCAATTTGACCAATAATATTAAAACTAAAAAAGATTAAAAGTATTGCAAGTGCATAAATTTTCTTCATCATAATTTATTAAAATTTAAGAGGGCAAATATATGGTTATTGTTAATTAATATGAAATTATTTTAAAATAACGAGCTTCTCAATTTCCTTAACTGTTTCTCCATCAATTGTTCTAACTTTTAATTGATAAATATAAACGCCTCTTCCAAGTTTATCCCCAAAATCATCGAGGCCATTCCAGTTTATAGGTTCAGAACGAAATGCATTTGAATTTATTATTGAGTTTATTGTTTTTACAATTTTCCCTGAAATAGTAAATACCTGAATTAGGACTTCTAAATCCTCGTTAGGCCTGTTATGATCGAAATAAAATGATGTTTGATCAGTGAAAGGATTCGGGTAATTAAATAGATTTCTGATAGCTAAATTTTCCGATTCGGCAACTATAAAATCTAAATTCTCTTCAGATGAGTTATTGTAAACGTCCCAAACTTTTAATTTTAAATTATGATCGCCGTTTTCCAATTCTGAAAATAAATATTCTATTTTTCCCTTCTGATATTCATCAATATCCGATTCATAATAATCATTTAATACAATAATATTATTGCTGTTGTTGTCCAATATTGCTGTTATATCATGTCCTAATCCATTTCCAACGGTATTTATTCCACTACTATCCGTAAGCACGGCAAAAAGTATTGGATTTTCATCGGTAATACCACCACTAACAAAATTTTCATCGTTCATGTAAATTTGAATATTTGGACCGATTTTATCTAAATCAGCATTAAGGCTCGAACCTCCAATTATAAAATTATCAAAATAACCTTTAGCGTCATTTTCTGAGTTTAAAGCATAATAACTTATTTTACCATTATCAAAATTATATGAAATATCTTTTGGTACAACAAAACTGAATTTAAACATGCCATTTATAACACTTGCTTTTCCTTTGTAAAGAATATTATTTTGTATTTGAAAATCCATTGTTGTAGTACCGTCGTTTCCAAGAGTTGTTATTGTTCTTTCTTTATCTAATACTAATGGATATACAATACCATTGTATGATGTCAAGACTACACCTGTTTCATTTTCAATATGTCCGTGAACAGTAACTTTTGATAACGCTTTTAAAGTGTCGGTATAATTAGTAACACTGTTATGATTTAACGAATCTGTTATTATGTTAAAGTTTGGTAATGGCATTTTTAGAGCAGGATCACCCAATAATGTAAAGTTTCGTTTGTTATTATTAGTTCCTGATGCATTCTTTGCCAATCGAATGATGTCACCTAATGCTCGAAAATTTCCTTTTTGATCTTTTTCAAAAACGTAATTGTAAAAATTGCGATTTAAGGTGTAATTCGGACTCGAATATACCAGTCTTGTAGTTGAAAAAAGTGCAATGCCACCACCAAGTGGATTAAGTAATACTTGTTCTCCGGCCGATGTGTATTTATGATTATCAAATCGACTGAATTCACATGTAGCGGTCATAAAAATTGCAAGCTTATCAGTATTGACCCATGAATTGATATCATCGATTGATACAATCCGTTCATGTGCTAACCCAGCTTCACCACCATGCCCGGTATAATTAAATATTAAAACGCCGTTATTTATTTCATCGTTTATTAATCGGTTAACTTCAGGATAGCTTTCGTCAACAGCCGATGATTCTTGTGGAAATGCATCCAAATACAATTTATTAATAAAGAAATAATGATAGGTAGTATCAACAAAACTAGCTAAACGATCAGCGTCTCGCATATGTACATTATTATCTTCATCATCGCCAACAAAACAAATTGAATTTAGCCAATTGCCATTATTTTCTGGATTTATGTATGATTTTATTTTATCTACAATTTGTTGAGCTTCTTCAGTTGATTTTACAGGAAGTCTTCCAATTCCCAAATCAACTAAGCCAGAGTTGTCATTTTCAATATTATCGGTTGGATCAAGAAGTCCGAAAAAATCATCGGTAACAAAAGAAGCAGTTGGTTCTAAAGAATTGACTGATTGATATGTTAAAACATAATTTATATTATTAGCTGTGATTGATTTATGATCATATGATCCATCGCCAATAAAAAGTAAGTATTTTAATGTGTCACTTACCGATGGTCGATTATAAATCATTCTGGCAAAATTTCTAAACGCAGTTGCGTCAGGTGTGCCTGATGAAAACTCATTAAAAATTTGTTCAGGTGTTACAATTTCAACTGAAAGCCCTTCTTGAGTATGAATATTTGCTATTTCATTTGCTTGAGAAATAAAATCGGGATACGATATAATTATCATATCTCTATGATTAATGCTATGTAGGTTTTGCTTTTCTACGCTTCCAATTAATTCCGGTGTTATAATATTATCGATATTAAAAGCTATAAACTCATTTAAACCTGGCGCGACATTTACTTTAATTACAGAAGTACTTGAATTATATGCCACGTTTAAATTCGTTACTTGAAATGGATTTGTTACATCCCAGATCTTAGTTGATGAATTTGTATTATTAATTTCAAATTCAATAATTTTTGAGACTGCTTCTGTATTATAATATCTAAAAATAAGCTGATCATCATGCATCGATAATTGTCGTTCGGCATTTAGAGTTATATAATCGAGCCAACCTTCCGATGAAGCTGAAGATTTATTATAATTGATGTTAATAGTGAAATTGTCAGTTGAACTTGTAAAATCTCCATTAGCTGTATTTTTGTAAGCGTACGTTGAATTGTAATTGCTTAAATTTACGGCTGCGATTTCTTGATTAATTACTTTTAACTTGGAAGTGATGTCAAACGAAGTACTTGCAGATGATCTTGCGGCTAAAGCTGCCCTTAATCGAATTTCTTCGGAATTTATAAGATTTGGAAATTCAAAATCAAAATCAAAATTTGTGTTTATGTCAAAATGTTCTCCAAACCATAATTGCCCTGATTCTAACAAATTCTCAAGTTCTTTCTCGTAATGAATAACATCAATAAAAGAATTATTAGTTTCAACAATACTACCAACAGGATTACTAATTGTGCTTATTGTATTTACTGTGACAACGTCCTCAGTTAGAAACAAATAATTTGAATTTGAATAAAGATGTTTAGTTTTATAATAAAAATTATTACTGGTATCATATTGTAGTTTGTCGGGTCCTTTGGCATAAAATAAAATGTAATCAACTCCATTAAAAATATCATATTGCAACAAATCATCCGGACATGGATCTGAGTTAAGTAAAGGTAACATACCGGTAGAATTTCCAAAAACTTTAACATTTCCAGGATTTGTAAAACCCATATTAATTAAATCGGCATATGAAATCTTATAGATTCCATCATTATCAACTTTTATTTTATTCCAATTTCCATTTTTTAATACAGATTCCGTAATAAAATTCGATGATTTTACCTTTGAAGAAACGGTTTTGCTTTTAGGAATTAATTCTAAGTCAAAAGAAGTAACTTTTTCTATTTGTCCGGTAAACTGATTCTTTATAAATGGCAACAAGTTAAATTGAAGATAAGCCTGTTTCCTCTTATAGTTAATTTCATAATTAAAAGAGATATTGTCAGGAATACGATTCTTATATTTTATTATTGTTTGTTCATTATCAGCAAGTTTTTCGTATTTAATATTTGTTACATTAATATCAACCAGAGAATTAATCTTTATTAATTCAAAATAATATGGAAAATTAGTTTCTTGATCATAATAATATGCATCATCAAAAAACAGAAACTCAGTTTTATTTATGTTTTTCTGATTTATTTGATAATAGTATGAAATGGTTTTAGGAGATTGCCAATTTATTTTTCTATTTAATATCTTATTCTGACCAAATGTGTATAAAATGATGAAAAATAATATACTGAAAATGAGGATTCTTTTCATTAGGTTTGATAATTTTATACAAAGAAACAAAACTTTATTATAAGTAATAATGAATTCTTAAATTCGTTAACTTTAAAAACATAGCCAATAAAACGATTATAAACAAGTTAATATTGTAAGTACAGTTATAGCATTTTCTTAAATGAGAAAGATTTTTATTATAATAATGATATTAAGTGTTTATAAGGCATATTGTCAGGATGTTGAATTCTCACAGTATTATGCAAATCCTTTATATTTGAATCCAGCATTTGCAGGTTCAGATGAATTTGCCAGAGTATCGTTAAATTATAGAACAATTTTACCAACCTCTTTTGGCGATTACAGTACATATAGTGCATCATTTGATAAATACTATGAGGCATTAAGTGGTGGCATTGGATTTCAAATCATGAACGACAAGCAAGCTCAGGGCGTAATTAGTGATTTAGGATTTAGTCTTTTATATTCATATCACACCCAATTAAAAAAAAGATGGTCATTAGCTACAGGGTTTAGAATTGGATATAATATAAAAACCTTAAACAGTAGTGGTTTAGTTTACCCTGACATGATTGATCCGGTAAATGGCATTTCAAATTCAGGTATGGAAAGCGAACTTTATCAAAAATCTTTATATTTTGATTTTTCGTTTGGAATGTTAACATGGTATGAGAATTATTTTGGAGGAATTACAATAGATCATATTACTAAGCCACAAATATCACTAGGTAGTGATGATCCTGGACCAATTGAAAGGAAGTATACGATTCATGGTGGAATGGAAATCCCTTTTTATAATAACTTGCGAAGAGTTCATATGACTATGTCTCCAAATCTAATATTTCAGATGCAGGGTGCATCATCAAAATTAAATTTAGGTGTTTATTTAAATAAAAATTTTATAACTAGTGGAGTTTGGTTAAAAACAAATACAAATTTTAATTTAACAGGTTGTGTTCTGATGTTTGGATACTTAACCGATTACTCAACATTTTCATACAGCTACGATGTGCCTTTTTATTTAGGAGATTTAAGTGGGATAATTTCAGGTGGTCATGAGGTAACCTTTTTATATAAATTCATGTATAAAAGAAAGAGAAAAAAAATGAAGGCAATAAAATGTCCTAAAATTTAGTTATATTTGTGTGTGAAATCTTGTTTACAGAATATAAAAAGCATTATATTTGAAATAAAAAATAACAATTACTATGAACGTTAAGTTAAACATTTTCCCTTTAGTATTTATTAGCCTAATAATTGTTACTGGATGTAGCTTATTCGGTGGCGGAGGGAACAAATCAACACAATCGGGAAGCGAATCTCAAACTACTGGTTGGTCATATAATGATCCAGATAATGGAGGCTTCGAAGTAAAAACAGATTATGTAGAAAAAGTTGGACCAGGTTTAGTACTCATAGAAGGTGGTACCTATACAATGGGTCAAACTGAACAGGATGTTACTTATGACTGGAATAATGTTCCTCGTAGAGTTACTGTTGCATCTTTTTATATGGACCAAACTGAAGTTAGAAATGTTGATTATAGAGAATATCTACATTGGACAAGAAGAGTTTTCGTTGATTATCCAGAAGTGTATAAAAATGCTAAGCCGGATTCATTGGTATGGAGAAGTCCATTAGCATATAATGAACCTTATGTTGACTATTATTTTAGTCATCCATCATATAATGAATATCCTGTTGTTGGTGTTGATTGGTTGCAAGCTAATGATTTTTGTGCTTGGAGAACTGACAGAGTCAATGAAATGATGTTAATAAATGAAGGTATTCTTGAAGTAGATCCAAATCAGATCGGTCGTGAGAATTTTAATACCGGAGCATATTTGGCAGGTCAATATGAAGGGCTTGTTATAGAAAACTTACCGTCATTAGATCCGAATCAGGATACGCGTAGGGTTACTATGGAGGATGGTATTTTATTACCAAAATATAGACTGCCAACGGAAGCCGAATGGGAATATGCAGCTGTTGCACTAATTGGAAACTCTATAGATGAAAGATTATATGAAAGAAGACTGTATCCATGGGATGGTCATAATGTTCGTAATGCGTATGGTAAAAATAGAGGTATTATGATGGCGAACTTTAAACGAGGTCGTGGTGATATGATGGGTATAGCAGGTGATTTAAATGATAATGGAGCTATTACAGTACCAGTTTCTTCCTATTGGGCAAACGATTTTGGATTATATTGTATGGCTGGAAATGTTAACGAATGGGTATTAGACGTTTACAGACCTCTTTCTTATGAAGATGTTGCTGATTTTCGCCCTTTTCGTGGTAATGTTTTTGAAACTCTTGTTAGAAACGAAGATGGAAGTATTGCTGCTAAAGATAGTTTAGGTAGAATAAAAACCAGACCTATTACAGATGAAGAAGCGGCTGGAAGAACTAATTATAAAAAGGCTGATTATAGAAATTATCGAGACGGAGATTTGATGTCAAGAACGGACTTCCAGAATCAAGATGAAGGTAGGGGTGAAGCATCATCAGGTAAAATGTACTCTCAAGATCCAAATTATCTTGGAGGTGATTTTTCTTCGCTTGTAACTGATGATGTGAGAGTATATAAAGGTGGTTCATGGAAAGATAGAGTATATTGGTTAAATCCTGCTACTCGAAGATTCTTAGATCAAGATGAAGCACGTGACGATCTTGGTTTTAGATGTGCAATGATTAGTGTTGGTAGTCAGAGTGGGAAGTAAAAGATTTTTATTATAATATTTAAAAACCTCATTATTATTATGAGGTTTTTTTATTTAGACTAGTAATGGAAATAATTCGTTTATATCAAATTTTTCGTAATTGCAACAAGGTAATAACCGATAGCCGAATTGCTGAACCTAATTCTTTGTTTTTTGCGCTAAAAGGTGAAAATTTTGATGGCAATAAGTATGCAGAGAATGCTTTGGAAAAAGGTTGCTCATATGCTGTTATAGACAATTCTGATTTTGCGTTTAATGATAAATATATATTGGTAAAAGATGTTCTAGAAACATTACAGCAATTAGGAAATTATCATCGAAGGCAACTTAATATTCCAATTATAGCGATTACCGGAACAAATGGAAAAACAACAACAAAGGAGTTAGTTGCCGCTGTGTTAAGTGAGAAATATAATGTTTCTTACACGAAAGGTAATTTAAATAATCATATTGGTGTTCCATTGACATTGCTTGATATGAATAATAATACCGAGATTGGAATTGTTGAGATGGGTGCAAATCACGTGGGTGAAATAATGAGATTATGCGAAATTGCCCAACCAAGTTCTGGTATAATTACTAATATTGGAAAAGCACATCTTGAAGGTTTTGGATCATTTGAAAATATAATAAAAGCTAAAAGTGAATTATATGAATATTTAAAGATAAATAATGGTGAAGTTTTTCTTAACTTTAAGAATTCCTTATTACTTTCTATAGCCGATGATTTAACTCTAAATACAATAAGTTTTGGTGGGAATAATTCCACAGTTAAAGGGGAAATTATTCCTACCGATAAATTTCTAGAAATGGATATTAATATTGGAGATTTTAATTCAAATGTTAAGACTCAATTGATTGGAAACTATAATCAGGAAAATGTTTTAGCTGCTATAAGTATTGGATATCGATATAATGTTAAACCCGAAACGCTAATTTCAGCCTTAGAAAAGTATACGCCTGCAAATAATAGATCACAGTTTTTTGAATCAGAACATAATAATCTTTTTTTAGATGCTTACAATGCAAACCCAACAAGTGTTGAGGCTTCAGTGAAAAATTTTAGCTCATTGAAGATTGACAGGAAATGTATTATTTTAGGAGATATGTTAGAGCTTGGGAATGACTCAGAGTTAGAACATAAAAAGATAGTAGATTTATTAGAAAGTTACTCTTTTGAAAAAGTAATATTAGTTGGTGAAGTATTTCGTACTCTAAAAGTTAATGAAGAATACTTGCAATTTGTAAACGCAAATGAATTGGGAATTTGGTTAAAAGAAAATAAGATTACCGATTCAAATATACTTATTAAAGGTTCAAGAGGAATTCAGTTGGAAAAATTGATAGAATCATTATAAGTTTAAAGATTTATATGTCTGTTTCTTTTGTACAAAATAATCAAATACAATACTTCTGGGATATATTTCTTTATGATTTGTAACAATTTCATTTGCAACTAATAGTTTTCTTTTTTTGCGGAGTTTACCCAATGATTTATAAAAATGAATATGTGCTTTCTGTATAGCAAAAAAACTTGATAATGAGCCTTTTAAAAGAAACACAATGGCTGATAAACCATCCAATACCATCCTTGAAAATATAACTGCAAATAGTTTCCCTTTTGGAAGATTTTTATATAAAAGAAAAAGATTATTTCTGAAATTAAGATATAATTTAAAAGGGCTATTGTTTGGTAAAGTACCACCACCAACATGGTATACCGTTGATGCTGGATTACAAACAATTCTAAACCCAATATTTTTTAATCTCCAACATAAATCAATCTCTTCCATATGTGCAAAGAAATCATCATCAAGTTCACCTACTCTTTTATAAAGATCTGCTCTAACTACCATGCAAGCTCCACTTGCCCAAAAAACATCGTGTATGTCATTATATTGACCCATATCTGTTTCAGTAGTATCTAATATCCGACCACGACAGAAAGGATAACCATATTTATCTATGAAACCTCCGCTAGCACCAGCATATTCAAATTTATTTTTATGCTTAAAAGATTTAATTTTAGGTTGGCAAGCAGCTATTGTTGTATCCGAATCCAATAAATTTATTAATGGACTTAACCAGTTTTCTGAAACCTCAATATCACTGTTTAGTAAAACAAAATATTTAGCATCTATTTGCTTGAAGGCTTTATTATAACCACCAGTAAAACCATAATTTTTTTCAAAAATTATTTGCCTTATATCAGGGTGATTTTTATTTAAGAATTCGATTGAATTATCTGTTGAATTATTATCTGCAATAATAATTTCTGTATCCTCCTTGGGAGTATTTTTTATTAAAGCAGGAAGAAAATCTTCGAGAAAATCTTTCCCGTTCCAATTTAATATTACAACAGCAGTTTTAATCATCTTATATCTTTCGAGTAAATATGTTTCTTTGTTCTTTTATGTTTCCATCTGTCATGAGACCAAAGCCAATCCTGAGGTTTTATTGTTATTATTTTTTCAAGCTTAGAATTAAACATTTCTGTTATCTCGTATTCAACGGTCTTAAGAGTATTATCGCAAAGCAACGAGAAATCAATATCATACAACCCTCTCTTGACTTTATTAATGTTTACATAAACAATTGCAGCATTTATTTTTTTACCAATTCTCTCAGGTCCTAAAAAGACAGGTGTTTCTTGATTAAGGAAATCTATCCAGTATTTAATATGTTTCTTTACAGGTCGTTGGTCAGCAATAAGCCCTAAAATTATGGCTTTTTTTGATTGATGATATTTTAATGTTTCTTTAAGAGTATCTTCCATTCGAATAGGAACAGCTCCAAAAAGAGATCTCATTCGGTAAAAATTATTATTAATATATTCATTGTTAACTGTTTTGTATACTGGCAGGAATGGGTAATCTGTAAATAAAGGTAATGGTGACAAAAGTTCCCAATTGCCAAAATGGGCAAAAACAATTATAATATTTCTGTTATTTTTATAGTATTCCTTTAGTATTTCAGGGTTTTTATAATTAACAAATGTAAGAACTTTCTTTTTCGACATTTTTATTAATGAAGCATTTTCAATTGTAATATCACATAAATGATGATAAAATTTCTTCATTATTAATTGGATGTCTTTTTCGGGTTTGGTAGGAAAGGAATTTTTAAGATTTTTATATACAATCTTTTTCCGATATTTAACAAGATAGAATACTATTATGAAAATGAAATCAGATATAATATATAATAT
>JAQIBH010000105.1 GCA_027859205.1 Bacteroidales bacterium
AAGACTCTTTATTATTTTAGGCATCAAAGTATCAAGATATGAGTATCAAGATTCAAGACAAAATAATCTATTTCTTGATACTTGGGGCTTGATACTTGATACTTTTTAACATGAAATCAGCAAGCGTCTGGCAAATAGAAGTTTAAGCAAATGTATTACGTCGAACTCAGGTTGATACTTTAATTAAAAGTATCTGATTCATTTTTAATTTTACTTTTGGTACTTGACAATTAGATCTAAAAGAGTTTGAAGCTCTATTGGTTTTGCAATATAATCGTCACATCCAGCTTCCAAAGCTTTAATTTTATCTTCGTTAAAGGCATATGCCGTTTGAGCAATAATTGGTACATTTGGACTTATTTTTTTAATTTGCCTTGTAGCTTCAAAACCATCCATAACTGGCATTTTCAGATCCATTAAAATCAGACTTATATCAGAATTTTCAGTGAAAAAATTTACAGCTTCAACTCCATTTCTTGCATGAAGAATAATATTAAAATATTCATCAAACACTTCTTTCAAATATAAGTAATTCGTTGTATCGTCCTCAACAATTAACAAAGTCTGATTTTTCCCCATAATAGCTTTCCTTTTTTTAACACTATCTATACTAGCATCTTTTCATTTAAGGCAAATTTACAGTAATTTTTAATTCAACTCCAAATTTAGAATCTTTTTTGATTATGCCCACTTATTTCAATAAGATATTTTATTACGATTAACATATAATTTCTATGAACTATTTAGCTTATTTTATTTTAGAAATATCAAAGACATTATCTTCTTTCAATTTTTTTAGCAGCCAAAACATCCATCCATATTTCTCTTTGAAAGGCAATTACAAATGCATCTCCAACATCACAATTCGCTCTATAATTATTGGCTTCGTTAAATTTATTAAATTCCCCAACACAATACTTATGCCAACCATCTTTCTCAAAACTGTCAATTTTCTTTTGCCCTTGATATATACTTTGTAATTTTTTAATTGATAACATAACTCTATCAGCTGCAATCTGAACTTTAAATACAATCCCAGTATTTAACCCAGGATTATTATCATCGGTCTTCAGAGTGTTCGCTAGTTCAGTTGAAATTACTGATTTATCATTATATACTTGATTGTATAATTCAATTGAATCTTTATAATTTATATCATTAATATTCTTCTGTAATAAGCCATCCTTTGTAGATACTTTTTGGCTATCTTGATTAAAGCTTAAACTAATTTGATTTTCAAATTCTATGTCTTTTTCTCCTATATAAAAGCTAATAAGTTCTCTTTTCTTAAATATATTAGAAGTATCAATACTATTAGTATTTGATAAATTTATATATCGTTGGTAAGCTTCTGATTCTTCAAATATATTTGTATCACTCTTGTAAATATCATCCTTAAAAAATAGATCAAACGCCTTTAATCCTAATAGCTCAATAATTAAAGTACTGTCTTTGTTTTTTACGTATTCTGCTTTTAACAACGGAATTAGTTCAACATAAACACTACTTTCCAACAAATACACAACCTCATACAATTCCATCGCCTTAAGTTGAGATGAAAGAATTTCTTTCTCAATTTTTTTGATCTTTTTATTATTTTCAGGATTTGAGGAATCATATTGTTCGATTTCAATATATAACGCATCTACTCTTTTTAATAGCACTTGAGCTTCCAGATTTAATTCCTTTGCTTTTTCAATTTTCTTTATATGTTCCTTATTTATTGGTATATCTTGATGTGCAGAACCCATAAGCGATATAGCTATGATTATTATCAAAAGTTTATAATAATCTATACCTTTTTTAATCATTTTTACGGATTTATTTTCAAATTGCTAAAAGGAAGATAATATTATTCCTTCAAAATTCATTTATTAAAATACTATGAAAAATAAATTCAATTAAAAATGAAAGTTACAAAAAACTAGTCTCTCCTCAAAAGTTTATAAGACATCATTCACATATTTTGAAAATCAGTAAAAAAGAATTAATTTTAATTTACACCTTGTTATTAATAATATATGTTTGAAAAATTCTTACATCAGGCACCATTTTTTCGACTTGTAATTGCACTCATTTTAGGAATTTTATTTCAAATAAATTTCCCAATTATTAATTCCTCGATAATTTATATAACTAGCTCAATACTCTTTGTTACTTTATTATTTGCCATTTTAAAATTAACGCGAAACTATGCTATAAATAAAATTTGGGGAGTACTTGTTTCTCTTGTACTTTTTTTCTCGGGGATGCAATTAGTTAATATAAACCAACAAAACACAATTAATTTTAATAATACTAAATATACTTTTGTTGCAACATTAATTGAGCAACCCGAAGAAAAAGAGAAAGTAGTAAAAGCAATTGTAAAAATTGATTGCATTAAAGATTCCGTGTTGTGGATAAGAAACAACTCTAAAATTCTTTGTTATTTCCAGAAAGATTCCTTGACATTGAATCTGAATTTAGGAGATCAATTAATAGTACAATCGCATTTAAATGAAATTAAACACTCAGGCAATCCATATTCATTTAATTATAAAAATTATTTAAGTTTTAAGGAGATTTACAATCAATGTTATGTTAAGGCAGATAACTTTAAAATTATTGCTCATGATAAAGGATCCATAATCAGAATTCTTTCTAATAGAACAAGGCAAAAACTTCTCAATATTTATCAACTAAATGATATCTCGGGAGATGAATTTGCAGTTTTGTCAGCCCTAACGTTAGGTTATAAAAGCGAGCTTACACCCGAACTAAAAGAAAGCTTTTCTGCTAGTGGAGCGATGCATATTCTTGCGGTTTCGGGACTACATGTAGGAATTATATTCATAATACTATGTAAATTATTATTCCCACTTCAAAAAAATAAATATGGTAAAATACTACAATCGATTATTATTATTGCAGTATTGTTTTTTTATGCTTTTTTAACGGGACTCTCTGATTCTGTTTTACGAGCTACGATCATGTTTTCTTTTATTAGTTTAGGCAAAATGTTTACCCGACAAGTAAATATTTACAATACGATTTCTGCATCAGCCTTTATATTACTAATTATTAATCCGTATTCAATTATGAATGTAGGATTTCAGCTATCGTTTGCAGCAGTTATTAGCATCGTATTTTTCCAACCAAAAATTTATTCATTGCTATCTTTTAAAAATAAATTACCTGATTACATTTGGCAATTAATTTCAGTATCAATTGCAGCTCAAATAGGAACATTCCCCATTACCATATATTACTTTGAACAATTCCCTGCATATTTTATTTTAACAAATATTCTTATTATACCCACCGCTACATTAATTGTTTACGGTGCGATATTACTTTTTATATTATCGTTCTCTAATTTGTTATCAATTTATATATCAAAAGGACTAAGTTTCATCACTTTTTTATTAAATAGTAGCGTAAATTTCATTGAACAACTCCCATACTCCAAAATTGATGAATTAAATATTGATGGCTCTGAGTTAACTATACTTATAATATTAATTTTTTCAATATCGTTTTTCATCATTACTAAAAAACTACATTTCCTTAAATATTCGGGTTGGGTTCTATTAGGCTTAATGTTTTATAATATCTCATCAAATTATTTAAAATCAAAAAAATCAATTCTAACAGTTCATAATATTTCAGGAATAAGTGCAATAAATATTATTGAAAAAAATAATACCCTTTTCTTTTGTAATAAAGAAATGGACTTAAATGAAAAAAATATTAAATATAATATTGCACCTTTGTGGCAAGAATACGGGATTGACGAAGAAAGTATTATTCCATTACAATTGTGTAAATCAACTAATTACTTCACTTTTAAAAATAAAAGAATTCTCCAAATAAAAAGTAATACAATTAATAAATATATCCCTAAAGAAAAGATCAATATCGATTATATCATCTTATCTGAAAATATCAATATAAATATTATTGAGTTAAATAAATATTTTGAGTTTGAAAAACTGATCTTTGATTCGTCAAACTCTTTTTATAAAATTAAAACTTGGGAAAAAGATTGTAAAAAGAACAATATAGCTTATTATAATGTTGTTGATAAAGGTGCGTTTATAGAATATCTTTGATTAAATATTAATTAGTTAATAAAAAAACATCCTTTTTAATAGAAATATCGAAATAGAATATTTTAATTTGTTTTTTATCTTATTTTTGTCGCCCAATATGATTTTAGCAAATACTGAAAATAAATCTTAAAAGATGAAGATTATTGTTGCCGGTGCTGGTGAGGTTGGAACACATTTAGCTAAAATGCTGAGCAGTGAATTTCACGATATAACGGTAATAGACCCAGATACAGAAAGCTTAAAAGGCATAGATTCAAGTCTTGATTTACTTACTATAACAGGATCTGCTACTTCTTTTGAAACATTAAAAGAGGCAAAAGTTAAAAAAGCTGATTTATTTATTGCAGTTACTTATTCGGAAGAAACAAATATTACTGCAGCCATTATAGCTAAAAAACTTGGTGCAAAGAAAACTGTAGCACGGGTTGATAATTATGAATACATAGAACCAGAAAATATTTCACACTTTACTCATTTAGGAATTGATTACTTAATATATCCTGAGAGAATTGCTGCACATGAGGTAGTTAATTTATTAGGTCAAGGTGAGATATTTGAATCTGTTGATTTTTCTGGAGGGAAATTATCTTTATATGTATTAAAACTCGATGAAAAAGCTCTTGTTCTTAACCAATCACTGCAAGATATAGCAAAAGATAAAAACATCGATTTTAGAGCGGTTGCAATAACACGTAACGGGAAAACCATAATTCCAAGAGGGAGTGATCAATTTCAGTTAAATGACTTGGCATATGTTGTAACAAACAAAGCAGGAATTAAAAATGTCATGAAGTATTCGGGAAAGAAAAAAATTGACATCAAGAATGTAATGATTCTTGGAGGAAGCCGAATAGGTAAACGTGTAGCAAAATCTTTGGAAAACAGATTTAATATAAAACTAATTGAGATAGATAAAATCAAAAGTGCCAAGCTTGCAGACTATCTTAATAACTCACTGGTTATTAATGGAGATGGTCGTAATATTGATTTGTTAATTCAAGAAGGATTAGCAAACATGGATACTTTTATTGCTGTTACAGGTAACTCAGAAACTAATATTCTATCATGTTTGTTGGCAAAGAAAATGGGAGTAAAAAAGACCATTTCTGAAATAGAGAATATTGATTATATTGATTTGGGCGAGAGTATGGGTATTGATACCATTATCAATAAAAAATTAATTACTGCTAGTAGAATTTTCAAGTTTACGATGAGTGCCAAAGTTGAAACAATGAAGTGTTTAACAGGTTCGGATGCTGATGTTTTAGAATTTGTTGCAAAAGAAAATTCTAAAATAACTAAAGAAGCATTGAGAAAAATCGATTTCCCCAAAGATGCAATTGTTGGTGGCATTATAAGAGGGAAAAAATCATTTATTGCAACTGGAGACACTTTAATTCAAGCAGTCGATCGAGTAGTTGTATTTGCTCTTCCTTCTGCTGTAAAAAAACTAGATAATCTTTTTAATGAATAATGATTAATAAAAAGATCATTTTCCAAGTAATGGGTCTTCTTCTTCTTATTGAAGGATTCTTCCTTGGTATATCATCTTTGGTAAGTTTATTTTATGGTCAATATGACTTTAGTGCTCTGATTACTACTTCACTAATTTGTTTTTCAACAGGAATTACATTGTGGCTTTTTACAAAAAATGCTGATAAAAATATTGGTAAACGAGAAGGTTATATTATTGTTAGTTTAGTGTGGGTTATTTTTTCTTTATTTGGAGCATTACCATTTATATTAAGCGGAGCAATACCTTCATTCACCGATGCTTTCTTTGAAACAATTTCTGGTTTTACTACAACTGGAGCTTCAATTTTAAATGACATTGAGGCATTACCCTATGGATTGCTTTTCTGGAGAAGCCTAACACAATGGCTTGGGGGTATGGGAATTATTGTATTATCAATTGCTATATTACCCATGTTTGGTATCGGGGGAATGCAGTTATTTATTGCTGAAGTACCGGGTCCAACACCTGATAAACTTCATCCAAGAATAAAAGAAACAGCTAAACGACTGTGGGGAATTTATGTTCTATTTACTCTAGCCGAGGTAATACTTTTAAAAATTGGAGGGATGAACTGGTTCGATGCAGTTAATCATTCATTTACAACAATGGCTACTGGTGGTTATTCCACAAAACAAGCCAGTATAGGTGATCCTGGTTTTAGCTCTCCCTTTATACATTATGTTATAATTGTTTTTATGTTTTTGGCAGGGACAAACTTCACTTTATCTTATTTTGCTTTACATTTAAAATTTGGTAAAGTTTTCAAGAACGAAGAATTTAGATATTACATAGGATTCATAATTATTTTTGCTTTAGTTATTACCGTTGCATTGTGGTATTTTGAAGGATACAATCCAGAGAAATCGTTTCGTGATTCACTGTTTCAAGTTGTTTCAATTATAACCACAACGGGATTTGTAACTGCTGATTACATGTTATGGAAACCATTTGTAATTATTATGATATTTGCATTAATGTTTTTTGGTGGATCGGCAGGTTCTACAGGCGGAAGTATCAAAATAGTACGAATTACCTTATTACTTAAAAATAGTTATCAAGAATTAAAACGGATTATTCATCCAAACGCAATAATTCCGGTTCGAATAAATGGTAAAAGTGTTCCACCACAAATAATATCAAACATACTAGCTTTTGTTGTTTTTTACATGCTAATTTCAATTGTAAGCTCTATAGTCATGGCTGCATTAGGCTACGATGTTGAAACTTCGCTTGGAGCTGTTGCTGCAACATTAGGTAATATAGGACCAGGAATTGGACGTGTTGGACCAATTGAAAATTATGCACATATTCCCTATTTTGGAAAATGGTTCTTATCATTCTTGATGCTTATTGGAAGATTAGAATTATTTACTGTTATTGTACTTTTCTCCCCTGCGTTCTGGAAAAAATAGACTAAAAGTTTCTGGTACTGAGTTTCTAGTTCAAAGTTAAATATCCTTTTCTGCTATTAAACTATGATTTTAATTTTATATATGTCCAAAGAATATTATTTAAAAGCTCCATAGAATAATATATGTCTCCATCCAATTATTTATACTCACAAATCTTTTAATTTAAGATTGATACAGATAAAAATTTATTAATAAAGATAGATAATACGAACCTTTAACTATGTACTCTAAACTAATAAACTAGTTCCCCGATTCCCTGACGTATAATTTCATAATCTTCTCCAGTACAATCAACTATTGTAGAAGCTTCATTATTACCATATCCACCATCAATTACATGATTAACTAAATGCTCATATTTTTCATGAATCAACTCCGGATCAGTCATATAATCTAGTATTTCGTCATCGTCATGCAGCGAAGTTGTCATAATAGGATGTCCAAGTTTACTTACAATTTCCATTGCAATATTATTATTTGGAATTCGAACCCCAACTGTTTTTTTCTTCGACTTGTAAAATCGAGGAACATTATTGTTTGCATTTAAAATGAATGTAAATGGGCCTGGCAAATTGTGTTTTAGTAATTTAAAAGTTGGATTAGTAATATGTAAAGAAAACTGAGAAATCTGGCTGATATCATTACAAACGAGCGAGAAATTTTCTTTTAAAGCATTTTTCCCTTTAATCTTCACGATCTTATCAAAAGCTTTTGGACTATTAATATCCCAAGCTAATCCATACACGGTATCAGTTGGGTAAATAATTAATCCATTATTCTGCAAAGCTGAAATTACCATAGCAATTTCTCTAGGATTAGGATTATCAGGATGAATTTGTAATAACATAAATTCGTTTCTTCAAAAAATCAGATGCAAATGTAATAAACAATTTATTGGATTCTATTAATCACACTAAAAATAAACCCCTATGAACTGAAAGTAAAATAGTTTTATACAGCGAATGAAATTCGCTAATGAATATTTAGATGATCAATATTTTAAATTTATAGAAACTAAAGTAGCTGCAATAAAACATGACAGCCGCAGTTAAGATTGCGGGGTTTAACCATTAACTAGAAAATAAAGTGCAAAAAAAAGAGGTTGCAATGACAACCTCTTTTTAATATATAAATTTCTGCTATTATCCGTTTACCTTTTTATAATCAGCCAAGAATTTTTCTAAACCAATATCTGTTAATGGATGATTTAACAATCCCAAAATTGCGTCTAAGGGACAGGTAGCTACATCGGCTCCAGCCTCCATACATTGAACAATATGCATTGTATGACGAATCGAAGCAGCAAGTACTTCAGTTTCAAATCCATAATAGCTATACATCTCTGCAATTTGTGCAATTAATTCAACACCATCTGTTGAAATATCATCTAATCTTCCAATAAAAGGAGACACATAAGTTGCTCCTGCTTTAGCAGCCAAAAGAGCTTGTCCAATAGAAAAAACCAAAGTACAGTTTGTTCTAATTCCTTTTTCAGAGAAATACTTTATCGCCTTAATACCGTCTTTAATAATGGGTACTTTTACTACAATTTGAGGATGTAAAGCAGCTAATATTTCACCTTCCTTAATCATTCCTTCATAACCGGTTGCAATTACTTCAGCACTAACATCACCATCAACTATTTCACAAATATTTTTATAATGATTAATAATATTTTCTTCTCCACTAATTCCTTCTTTTGCCATTAATGAAGGGTTTGTAGTAACTCCATCAAGTACACCTAAATCTTGTGCTTCTCTTATTTGATCTAAGTTTGCTGTATCGATAAAAAATTTCATGATATATTTTTATTTTAATTAACACTCAAAATTCCATGCGAAATTAAAGTATTTTTTTCAGTTAAAAAATTTAAAAGATTATAGATTAAATAAGTTATTTAAGAAGAGATATTATGGAGAACTAATACATTTTATCTGCTTTGCTTTAAAATATTATAAACCCCATATTTCTTGCAATATCTGTAAAACCAACTATATTCAATTTCAAACCCAAGCTTAACTTTTACCTTTTGTTGCAATTGCTCGAGTGTTCTAATACTTTTCGCTGACGCCATACGCTTTATCTTATCAAGATGTGGATGTAACTGAGATCTTCTTCGTTCCGAATATTTAAATCGCAACAGGCCCTCAATTCCCTTTTGCAAGTATATTTTTGTCCAATCAGCAACAGTGTCTTCGTGAATACTTAAAAGCTGAGTTATGTTTACGTTCTTTTGACCTTCGTTTTTTAGTAAAATACAATAGGCCCTTTTAAGAACATTCTTTTTATTAGGGTTTTCTTTAATAAGCTTTCTTAACTCCTGTTCAGCTTCTCCTGTAAGAATAATTTTATAACTCATAAACAATTAAAATTTAATACAAATTACAAAAACGGTATTTAAAAAGCAAGTAACTATTCGGAAAACATATAATTTTCAGTACATGTAATTGGTAATTATGAAATATGATTTCAGATTAAGAAAAAGAGTTTGTGCAGATTTTTTCAAAAAAGACGGGCAAGCTACTTACATCGCACCGCTACAACCGTCTACCCTTGCTACCTTCCGATCCTGGGGGAGTTCAACGGGAGCTGGTCGTATAAGACTTGCCCGAGGGCACAAAAGTAGCATTTTATTAAATCTTTTCAAATAAATCGATATTTATTTCTTCAAAAACTAATATATTTGTTTATCATATAAATTAAACTCAAATTATCATGGAAGAAAAATCAATAAAAAGTTTTAAAGCAGGTCTAACTAATGGTATTATACTTGGGTTAGCACTTATTATTTATTCAGTTTTATTGTATGTTTTAGATTTAAGTCTGAATAAATATTTAGGATATGTTTCTTATGTTATAATGATTGCAGTTATCATATACGCAACAAACTCACATAAAAACAATACTCTAAAAGGAAATATTTCTTACGGGCAAGCATTAGGTTTAGCAACATTAATTATAGTATTCGGTTCTTTATTGAGTAGTATATACACTTATGTTTTTGTAACTGTCATAGATCCCGGACATATCGAAAAAATTCTTGTAGCAGCCGAGGAACAATTACTTGAAAAAGGAATGACAGACGATCAAATAGAAATGGCAATATCCATGCAAAAGAAAATGATGAAACCATTTATGTTATCAATTTTAGCTTTCTTTGGATATGTTTTAATTGGATTCATTTTATCATTAATCACTTCAGCATTTCTGAAAAAGGAAGGAGACCCTTATCAAGAAGCAATGCAAGATATTGAAGAATAATATATAAGATATATTGAATTATAAAGCTTGTTGAAAATAAATATATTATTTTTGACAGGCTTTTAATTTTAAGAAAATGGATATTTCAATAGTAGTACCCTTATTTAACGAAGAAGAGTCTTTACCTGAATTAATGGTTTGGATAAACAACGTAATGACCAAAAACAATTATAAATATGAAGTTATTATGGTTGATGATGGCAGCCGTGATAAATCATGGCAAGTAATTCTTGACTTAAAAACTAAATACCCAAGTTTAAAAGGATTAAAGTTTCAGCGTAACTACGGGAAATCTGCAGCCTTACATACTGGCTTTCAAGAAGCAGAAGGAGATGTTGTAATAACTATGGACGCTGACTTACAAGATAGTCCGGAAGAAGCTCCAGAGCTTCACAGAATGATTACGGTGGATGGTTTTGATTTAGTTTCGGGTTGGAAAAAGAAACGCCATGATCCTATTTCAAAAAGATTTCCAAGTAAGATATATAACCGCTTAGTAAGAATAGTTACTGGCATTAAACTACACGATTTTAATTGTGGCTTAAAAGCTTATCGCAAAGATGTTGTTAAAAGCATTGAAGTTTATGGCGATATGCACCGATATATGCCGGTAATGGCAAAAGCAGCCGGATTTAAAAATATCGGAGAAAAAGTTGTTGAACATCAAGCTAGAAAATTTGGCGTTACCAAATTTGGTTTTGGTCGTGCACGTGGAATGCTTGACTTATTAACAATAACTTTTATTTCTAGTTTTGGTAAAAAACCTATGCAGTTTTTTGGTACACTAGGAACACTTATGTTTTTTGCAGGATTAACTGCCACTGGTTGGCTTGGTGCCCAAAAGTTAATTTCTTTGTGGCATGGTATAAAAGCGCCTTTAGTAGCTTCAAGTCCATATTTTTACATTGCTCTTACATCGATGATAATTGGAGCACAAATGTTCTTAGCCGGATTTTTAGGGGAACTTATCTCACGAAGTTCAAGCGATAGAAATAACTACAAAATAGAAGCCAAGGTTTAAATATTTTATTTTAAAGCTTAGAACACCATTAAAAATAGATTCCTGTAAGCGCAGGAATGACAATCTGGAGTTTTCATTTATAAAAATTTTTCTTGTAAGCATGAAATTCACCTTGCCTAAGGATTAATCGTTTTATAAATGATACGATGAATCCTGTTCCGTATGCTGTCAATTGAACAAAGCTTGATACAATTGACAATAAGGCAACCTTCACATTTTTATTCAACCTCAAAGAATCTAAGAATATTGTAAGTGCAAAAATGCCTAGAGGAATTAAGAAATAAATACTTGTAAAACTTAACAATAAAAACAAGATTGTACCTAATAGAAAACTTGCCGGCAAAAAATGAACAATTTTAAGGGATTTAGGATGTCGTTTATATAAATTTATTCGTGCTATTCCAGAATTATAAACCTGTTTAAAAAATTTCTTAAAATCTACTCTTCTTTTATGGTAAACAGCTGCATCTTTAATTAAAGTTGTAGAAAAATTATTTTCAATAATTCTTAAACTCATATCTACATCTTCGCCAAAACGCATTTTAGAAAAACCTTTTGTTTTCTCAAAAACCTCCTTTGTAAATCCCATGTTAAAACTTCGAGGATGAAATTTCTTCTCATCTTTCATTCCTCCACGAATGCCTCCGGTAGTAAAAAATGAGGTCATCGAGTAATTTATAGATTTTTGAATTGGAGTAAAATCAGAATGTGCCATATCAGGGCCACCATATGCATCAACAGGTTCTTCTGATAAGCGCTTATTTACAATCTCAAAATATCTTTCTGGAATAATACAATCACTATCGAAAAATACAAAGTAATCGCCTTCGGCCCTTTCTGATCCATAATTCCTAGATTGCCCTGGTCCAGAATTGGGTTTAAAAAAATATTTTATATCCAAATCATTTTGATAATCCTTGACAATACTATCACTTTTAAGGGTAGAACCATCCTCAACAATAATTACTTCAAATATCTTAGCCGTCTGATTTTTTAAACTTTCCAATAATTCTTTAAGCTCATCAGGTCTATTGTATACAGGAATTATAACACTAAACTTAATCATTATTATACCTCTACTTGTTTAATCAATTTAACAACTTTTTTATCGATAGGAAATGTCATTTCATCAGGTTCAAGATCATTTATATTAATCCATCGAAAAGATTGAGCTCCATTTTGTTCCTTTTCAAAATTAAAAGACTTTTCTGATATTTTAAACTTTATGGGATTAATAAATTTTGCGCGGTAATAAATGCTAACTAGCTGTGCATCATCATAAAATTGAGTTGCCTGAAAATAGTCGGTTGTATAAAAATGTTTTAGGATCTCTATCTCCTGCCCAAATTCCTCCATGGCTTCTCGTTTTACACAATCAATTGGTCCTTCGCCAAACTCCATTCCACCCCCAGGAAATTTTGTCATTCGCATATTCAACTGAAATTCATCACTTATTAATATCTCATTATTATCATTAATTATTAATGCATAAACTCTGATAATATACCTGCTAATTTTCGATTCCATTTAAGAATATGTTTTAATAAATTCGATTATCGACTTTTCTTTTTCGGGATGAAACCATACAATTTCTTTATCGCGAGAAAACCATGAAATTTGCCTTTTAGCATAATGCCTCGAATTTCTTTTTATTAATTCAATTGCTTTTTCTTGAGTTATATTACCATCGAAACAATCAAATAATTCCTTATATCCTACTGTATTTAGGGAATTCAAATGTCGATCTTTATAAAATTGCTTAGCCTCATCGATTAAGCCATCTTCAATCATTTGATCTACTCTAATATTAATCCTTTCATAAAGCTCATCACGATCGCGATGCAAACCAATTTTAATAATATTAAAATCACGATTTTTTTTTGTATCAGTTAAAAATGTAGAGTACGGTTTCCCTGTTTGTAAAGAGACTTCCAAAGCTTTTAACATTCTTTTCGGATTTTTCAAATCGATTTTAGAATATGAAACCGGATCGAGCATTTTTAACTGCAAACGAATACTTTCAATTCCCTCTTCATCAAGTTTTTTTATCAAATCATTTCTTAATTTTTGATCTATTGTCGGCAAATCATCAATTCCATCACATATTGCATTTATGTACATTCCAGATCCGCCAGTCATTACAACATAATCATGATTTACAAATAATTCTTTTAATGTTTCAAGAACTTCTACCTCAAACATACTTGCGTTATAGTAATCATGAATAGATTTATTTCCAATGAAGTGATGCTTTACCTTATTCAATTGATTAACGGTAGGTACTGCAGTACCAATTTCCAGCTCTTTATATACTTGGCGGGAATCTGAAGAAATTATTTCTGCTTCAAAGCTTTTCGCAATATCAATGCTTAAATCTGTTTTTCCAATTCCGGTCGGACCCAAAATAACTATTAGATTGTTCATTTTATAAACTTATAAATTCAATAGAAATTTCATGGTATCAACATTATCTGCATAATCCCACAATTCTGGTTGTTGAGCTTTTCCAAAAGGAATTGCATCTTTAATAATTTCAGATTTAGAAACGACACATTGTATTTGATCTTTATTAAAATTCAAATATTCTTTTACTTGTTGAATATCATCGTAGTATTGAAAAAACAAAACCCCAATGGGCGATGACATTCCTTCATCTTCCTTTAGGAGCACAAATCCGTTATTGAAATGTTGGATTTGATTCATCAGATAAACAGATTTATTATAATCGTAATTATTAGCGTACTTATTATGATTGTAGATGGATGCAAAATGATTTATGTTTTCAAAAAATAATTCTAAACAAAAATCTTTGGGTAAAAATAATTTTGATACATTTCTGCATCCCAAACCAAAATAACTAAAAATATCAAAAGCTAACGATTCAATATCTGTTTTGGTTTCGTTTCCTGTTAAAAGAGCCACAGAATTCCTATACTTTCGGATAATATTAGGATATTTACCAAAATAATATTCAAAATATCGGGATGAATTATTACTTCCGGTTGCAATAATGGCATCGAAATTTTCTAATTTTTCTTCAGTAAAATAAATTAGATTCTTAAATTCTTCGTTTAAAAAAATCAAATAATCAGATATAAATTTTAATAGTCTATTATCCCTTGATGACAACTTACCATAAAATACATTACCCGATATCAATATCGTAAAAAAATCATGAAATCCTACTAATGGAATATTTCCAGCAGTTATTACTCCAATTTTCATTATTTCTTTTTGATTTTTTAGTTTCGGATAACTCTTTAGCCACTCATCTACATTCTCTTTTTGAAGTGCCTCGCCAATAGCCTTTGCAGATTGTAAAATATTACTTTCGGTAAACCAAGGATTATAAATATGATCGTTTTTTACAATCTCACTAAATTGTACTGAATTTTCATTAGTAGATGTTCCCACTGAAAATTCCCTTAAAAATGTACCTAAATTTAAGAATGACTCAATCCTTTGCGATAACTCCATGCCTGAAAATTAAATATTTTCAATATAAATGAAAAATGGATGACTCTGTATTACCAGTCATCCATTATACTTTATGTTTATTTTTTTAGAATGCCTCCCAAGGAAATTGAGTAAACAATGTTCCAATAGCGGCACCCACTATCATTACATATACAATAATAATTGCAACATAAATTGCCGATAACGATGTACCAATAATTGCACAAACTCTACCTGCATTCATATTCTTATAAGAAGCTTGCGTATACTGATCAGGATTTGCATTATAAAGAGCTTTTGATTTTCCTGAAAGCACTAAAGCTATGATACCCATAGTTATACCAAACAATCCGTAACACCAACATACTGCAATTGATAAAATCCCTAAAACCAATATTCCAGTTGAATTTGGCAATATTTGCTGAACAGGAGGATTTGTGGCTTGACTTTGTGGAACTATTGTATTTTCCATTTAATTTGAGTTTTTTAAGTTAATAATTTATAAATATAGCTCAAAACTACTATAGTCGTATTAAATATAAATAAATCTTTTAAAATGTTGGCACCCTTCCTAAAGTTAAGAATAAGATGTAAAGCCAAATATAGTAACAAAACTAGGGTTGATGTCAGCGCTGGAAACAATACAAAACTTTCAACAAAATTAAATTTTAATAATTCAATAAAAGACCTTTGCATTCCACATCCAGGACATTCGATTCCAATAAACTTTTTATAAAAGCAAGCTTGTTGATGTGACTCCAAAAAATTAATTATTTTCTCAAACATCCGTCCAATTATAAAAACTCAAATATAATAGATATGCCACAGTTTTATAATCAATCTTACTAAAAATCTGAAAAAAGAATGGAGATATAATCAACTACTTCATTTGATGGAATAATCTCACCGGAATGACCAATTTTTAATATATCTGCTTTAGGTTTTTTGGAAATCAAATTCGAATATTCAATTAATGTCATTATTGGTCCAAAGCCGCAAACAGAAATATTCTTTTTACGAACTACTTTTTCAATTGCGGGAGAATCAAATGTTATAATATTTTCTAAAACTAATGCATCCATTTCTCTGCCACGTTCTGGAGATAAAAAATGCGAAAAATCCGATGAAGCTATAATTAGAATTTCCCTTTTCAATATTTTAGAAGATTCAAATATTCTCTCTGCAAGAAACTTAACGTTTTTATATGTTTGATTGGATAAGGTTATCGGTGCAATTTTAAATTCATAATCTAAAAAATATTGTAAAAATGGAACCATAACTTCTCCTGAATGCTCATGTTTCTGTTCAATATCTGAAATGTCAATTCCAAGTCTTGCTCCAAATTCAATGTCAAGTGAAACTTGTCCCAAAGGTGTTTCCCAAGAATCATTTGAATCAAAAGAAATTTCGTGTCCTAATCCTGTATGATTTGGATTAACAATAACTATGGTATCGAATTTCTGTTTAGATTGTTTTATAATTTCAAAAAAATGAACTGCCTGATAAGCAGAAAACATATATCCGGCATGCGGCACAATTCCGCCTAATATCTTATTATTTTTCAAATCCAGATTTATTCCAGGCAATTCTTTTATTCTTACCGATTCTATTTGTTTTATTAATGCTTCCTTATCTGCTGGAAAAAACTTGCCGGCAACGATTGATTTACGTATTTTCATTTTTCCCAATTTAAATAATTTAATACATGAGTTCCACAATTGATACAATCACCATCACTATTAACCGATTGTTTTTGAGTCAGATATCCCGTTCTACTTATAATTATCTCATTGCATTTAGGACAATGTGTATTATTCCCATCAGATAAAAGAACATTTCCCAAAAACACATGATTAAGATATTTATTAGCAATATTATTTAACTCAAGCATAGTTTCTATAGAAGTTGGTTCAATTTTAAGTTTGTAAGTTGGATAATATTTTGAAATATGCAGAACAATATCCTTTCCCAAATTTTCACTAATCCATATAATCATTTGTTCAAATTCTTCTGGATTATCATTTAAGCCAGGAATAACAAGGTTAGTTATCTCCAAATGCTTTCCGGCTTTAACAATATTTTTTAAAGTTTCTTTAACAGGCTCAAGTTGCGACTTTGTATATTTAATAAAAAACTTATTATTAAAAGCTTTTAAATCTACACTATAAGCATCAATAAAATTGTTTAATTCATTTAAAGGTCTTTGATTTATAAAACCATTCGTCACCATAACATTTTTAAACTTATTCTGTTTTGCTTTTTTTGCTACATCAAGCATAAATTCAAAGAATACGGTTGGCTCGTTATATGTGTAGGCAATTCCAATATTTTTTTCTTTAGAAAGCGCCAAGTCAATAATTTCATTCGAATTAATAAATTTATCACTTTTGAATTCCTCAACTGAACACTGCGAAATCTGCCAATTCTGACAAAATTCACATTGTAAGTTACATCCTAAACTACCAATTGATAATATTTCTGATCCGGGATAAAAATGGTATAATGGTTTTTTCTCAATCGGATCAAATCCAATTGATGAAACCAGTCCATAATTTTGAGAAATAAGTTTACCAGTTTGGTTTACACGAACTTTACAAATTCCAGATTCATTTTTCTTAATAATACAATTATGAGGACATAGCTCACATTTTATTTTATCATCATCTATTTTATAATAATACAGTGCTTCCATCTATTATTTGACCCCAAAACCTTTATAATCATTAAATGGAATATCAACAACTTTAACATCATCAACTTTGGACCTGGGAGGGCCTTGCCTACACCAAAATATTAGTTTTTCCAGAATTTCAATTTCACCATCGGCTTCAATATAAACACTTCCATCAGTACGATTTTTCACAAAGCCTGTTATTCCCAATTCATTAGCTTTTTGCAATGCGCAATAACGAAATCCAACGCCTTGAACTTCACCGTAAATATTTATTTTAATACTTTTAATCATATAGAGAAGTAAAATTACGAATTCCTTTAACCAAGTTCAATCTTTGTAATATTTAAAAAAATGTTTTATTTGATTCAATTGTAATTCAGTTATAGTATTTTTGACATAAGAAATTAAAAGATGTTTTCGAAAAATCTATTTAAAGAAATTTTAAGAGTTGCTTTCAGCTCGATTCGTTCAAATTTATTACGAACTACACTAACTGTTTTTATTATTGCGTTTGGTATTATGGCGTTGGTGGGAATACTAACTGCAATTGATTCTATTAAAGGCTCAATAAGTAATCAGTTTAGGAGTATGGGAGCTAATACTATATCGATTGTAAATAGAGATAGTCGTGTAAATGTAGGTGGCCGTGTTGAAAGATATCGTAGTATTGAATATAGAGATGCAATGAGCTTTAAAAAAGAATTTAAATTCCCAGCTTTAGTTTCCATTTCAACTCTTGCATCTCAAATAGCAACAGTAAAGTATAAATCTAAAAAAACAAATCCCAATATACCTGTTGTAGGATCAGATGAAAATTATTTAATAACATCTGGATATGAAGTTAATACAGGGAGAAATTTCTCAATAAATGATATATCATCAAACGCTCATGTTGTTATTATCGGTTCAGGCCTCGTAAACGATTTATTTTTAAAAGAGGAAAATCCTTTAGATAAAGTTATAAGTATTGGAAATGGGAAATACAAAATAATAGGTATTTTAAAAGAAAAAGGCTCAAGTTTTGGGTCAACCGGAGATAAAATATGTATTCTTCCAATAACTAGTGTACGTCAATATTTTTCAAGACCCAATATGAATTTCAATATCTCTATTCTTCCGAATGATTCTAAATTATTAAAAGCAGCAATAAATGAAGCCGAAGGCATTTTTAGAGTAATTCGAAAGCTACGTAGTTTCGAAAACAATAATTTCTCTATTGAAACAAGTGATAGTTTATCAAATTTGTTAATAAAAAATATAAAATATGTCACAATTGCTGCAACCATTATTGGAATAATTACGTTATTAGGAGCAGCAATAGGATTAATGAACATTATGTTAGTTTCTGTTACCGAACGAACACGAGAAATTGGTATTCGTAAAGCAATTGGCGCAAAAGCTGAAACTATAAGGCGTCAGTTTCTTTACGAATCAATTATAATTGGACAGCTTGGAGGATTTTTAGGTATAATTTTAGGAATTTTAATCGGAAATGTTGTATCTTTAATAACGAACGGAATATTTATAATTCCGTGGTTATGGATCCTAGGTGGGACGTTACTTTGTTTTATAGTGGGCTTAGTATCAGGATTATTCCCTGCAATTAAAGCATCGAAACTTGATCCTATAATTTCATTACGTTACGAATAATAATATAAGATTATGAATGAGTTGTTAATAAAAAAATCAGTTAAAACTCCATATATAAATTTCGACGCCCAAACCGGAATTTGTAAAATAATTGGTAGATCAATTCCTGAAAACCCAGAAGAGTTTTATAGAAAATTATTCGATTGGCTAAATGTATATTTTAAAAACCCGCGAAAAGAAACTCTTATAAACGTTCAACTTGAATATATCAATAGTGGTTCGTCAAAATTTATTTTAGAATTTTTTCAGCTTATTGAAGTAGCTAAAAGCAACGGTATTAATTGTAAAATTAACTGGTATTATGAGGAAGATGATGAAGCAGTGATGGAATTAGGCAAACATTACCAGGCAATTATTGATGTTCCTTTTAAATTAATAGAAACTTATTAGGTCAAATATTTATTATATAAAAGCCTGAAACAAAATTGTTTCAGGCTTTTGCTTTAGGAATAAGTTGTATTATAATTTTTCAATAAGATCAACAACACGACATGAATATCCCCATTCATTATCGTACCATGATATAACTTTTACCATTTTCCCTATAACCATAGTGCTTAATGCATCGAAAATTGATGAATGCGAATTATGAATAATATCGACAGATACTATAGGGTCTTCGGTGTATTCTAATATTCCCTTCATTGAACCTTCAGCAGCTTCTTTCATTGCTGCATTTATCTGTTCAATTGTAACTTCTTGTTTTAAGTTAGCTACTAAATCAATCATTGACCCTGTAGCAGTAGGAACGCGTACAGCCATTCCATCCAATTTACCCTTTAGTTCAGGTAAAATTTTACCCACTGCTGATGCAGCACCAGTTGTTGTAGGTATTTGTGAAACAGCAGCAGATCTTGCTCTTCTAAGATCAGAATGCGGCGCATCCAAAATTGACTGATCGTTAGTATATGAATGAATTGTAGTCATGAAACCATTTTCTACACCAAATTTATCATTAAGTACTTTTACAACAGGAGCTAAGCAATTGGTTGTACATGAAGCATTAGAAACACATTGATCTTCGGGCATTAAATCTTCAGTATTTACACCCAATACAACCATTTTATCAATCTGGTCTTTTGCTGGAACAGTAAGCACTACTTTTTTAGCTCCATTTTTTAAATGGTCGCCATAACCGCCTTTTGCACTTTCCTTACTTCTAAAAATACCAGTTGATTCAACAACAACATCAGGTTTTTCACCCCATGGAATATTTAACGGACTTCTTTCAGCACTAACTTTTATTTTTTTGCCATTTACTATAATACCATCTTCATCAAAAGAAACTTCACCATTAAATTTCCCTTGTGTTGAATCATACTTAAGCAGATGAGCAAGAGTTTTTGTATTAGTTAAGTCATTAATTCCAACTATTTCAATATTATCCCTTTCCAGGGCAATTTTAAATACATTTCGGCCTATTCTTCCAAAACCGTTAATTGCTACTTTTATTTTTGACATTTTCTTAGATGTTTAGATATGATAAATTTATTTAAAGATCAAAATTAGATATTAAAAAGGATTTCATCAAGAAATTAAAAAGAATAAATCTAAATAAATAAAAACTAAGAAATTTGTTTTAATTCTTTCTATTAAATAATCTCATCCGCTCCTTTTGTTTTTTTAAATAATCATCCGAAATTTCTTGTGCATTTACAATCTTACCAAATCTATAACTAACAAATAAAATAAAATAAAATTGTTGATTATCATCAACAGCCATTATCTCCAAATCATTTAAATAAGCTTGTAACATGATCCCTGACTCAAGAGCATGTATAATTGTTTCTCTTTGACTAAATTCAAAATTAACTCCTGCTTTTATAAAAGCCCCAGGAATTAATTTAATTTCATCAAATCCCTTAAAAAACGAAGCTTTCCCTTTAATATCAAGAGAAGTATGAATATCGGCATTAAATTGTTCTTCACTTACAACATAAGCATCATCTACAGGATACAGTATTTCGTAATAAATAGGTTTTTGTATTGCTAATGATGGACCAAAGGAATAAAAATATCTTATCGCTATACTTCCTGGATCTCTCTTGCTAAACATTTCATTTTGCTTACCGTATCCTATTCGTAAATCAAATACATAATTTAACTTCCCAAACACAAAAGAGCTGGAACTAAAGTATGCTGATGATGATTTAATTTCCTTTGGGTGCTTTAAATTAGAAAACTCTATTTCGTAATTTTGTTTTTTGAAATAATTAACTCGACTCCCATATCGATAACCTACACTCCAGCCATTTGTATTTAGTTGAAGTCCTATGGATTTCTCATTACGATAAAAGATTTTTGGTATATCCTCGTTAATTTCCTGAGAATGTGAATCAGGTAAAAGTGTAGAAAGTAAAAATATCAGAATTATTAATCTTAGATACATAAAATGAAAAATGTCTCAAAAGTAAAATTACTAATTTTGAGACAGATTATACGGTATTATTTTATATTCCTAATACAATTTCCTAATTATGATATAACTAGCCGTTAACTTTGGTTTGTTCAACATCTGTTTGTCCATACGCCGGACAATCTTTACTTCTACAAGAACTTATAATTGTAAGAACAAAAAAGGTTAATAAAACTGCTACAATAATTTTTTTCATGATGGTCTAGTTATAATTAATGAATGATTATTTTACAAATGCAATGTTTCATCAAATCTAAATAAAAAAATCTATAAAAGAAAATTTAAACATTCTGCTCAACCTCAATAGTGTTATCAGAGTATGCAGGACAGTTTTTACCCGAATTACATGAACTTAACAATACCACAAATGACACTAATACCAATAAAATTCCAATTTTTTTCATCTTTTCCTATTTTTATTTTAATAATTTCTTAACTAATAACATGAGTATATACGCTAACGCAACCCTATTGTTCCCACTTTAAAAAACTTATTCATACCATTCGTCACCAAAAATGAAACATTGGTCAAATTAAGGAAAAAACCAGAAAAAGTCAAGCCCATTCTTTAAAACATTTTATGATTAAAATAGTTCATTTAATTTAACGCGGCAAT
>JAQIBH010000148.1 GCA_027859205.1 Bacteroidales bacterium
TTTTATCATAAGTGCATGATTTTATGACTATAAGATAATAAAAATCTTGCACTTAAACAAATGAAACAAGCTATAAAATACTGAATATATGATCGTTAAACTATTTTCAGTGAACCCTATTTAGAAATAATAATAACAATAATAATCTACCTCCTCCATAGAGAAGACAATAATTTTTTATGCCAAATTGAACCCTTCTCTGTAAAACTAGAGAAGGGTTTTTTTATTGGAAATTTTAAACCCTTAAATTTTATTAATTATGTTAAAAACAGAAAAAACACATCAAACTATTTTTGATCGAATTACAACAGAAAATTCAGTATTTGAGTTAAAAGACTTTTTTAAAAGAAGTTTGGCTCAAAAATTAAACCTAATGGAAGTCTTTGCTCCAATGGTTGTAACTTCCGGTACGGGAATAAACGATGACTTAAACGGAGTAGAGAAGCCAGTAAGTTTTATTGCAAAATCATATCCGGACAGAAGATTGGAGATAGTTCAATCATTGGCAAAATGGAAAAGATTAAAATTAGGAGAGTTGGATATTCCAATTGGCAGTGGTATAGTAACTGACATGAAAGCTTTGCGCCCTGACGAAATTATTAGTCCCATTCACTCAATATTTGTTGATCAATGGGATTGGGAGAAAAGAATCTCTGACAAAGAGCGAAATCTAGATTATTTAAAATCAGTGGTTGTTCAAATTTACAAATCAATAAAAGAAACAGAAGAATATATCAATAGATTATATCCAGCTATTAAAAAAGTATTACCGGATGAAATTACATTTATTCATTCTGAAGAATTGCAATATCGATATCCTAAATTAACACCTAAAGAAAGAGAAAAAATTATAGCTAAGGATTATGGGGCTGTATTTATTATAGGTATTGGGCGTGAGCTGACTGATGGCGTTCCGCATGATTTACGTGCACCAGATTATGACGATTGGACAAGTCAAACAACAGGAAACTACAAAGGATTAAATGGAGATATTATTATTTGGAATCCTGTTTTAGAAAATGCTTTCGAGATCTCATCGATGGGAATAAGAGTTGATAAAAAATCACTTAAACACCAATTGGAATTAACAAAAAACGAGAATCGTTTGGAATTGTCTTTTCATAAAAAATTAATGAATGATGAATTACCTCTCTCTATTGGTGGAGGAATTGGTCAATCCAGATTAGCAATGTTATTGTTAAAGAAAAAACATATTAGCGATGTCCAGGCAAAGATTAGTTAATGTTTTAAAATTGGGAAATTAACAAAATAGAGAAGAAGGCTTATTTAAATCATAAAGCGAATTATGGTTTATTTAAAACTACCCAAACTATAAATGGCATAGGAACAATTTCTGAGCCCGGGAAACCTGCTTTTTGCAGGTTTTTTTTTGTTATAAAACCATGTTTTTCGGTTTCGAATCCTGAAATATAATAGCCTTTGGTTTTTAAAAAGTCGTTTAGTGGTTTGTAAATATCACTTTTAAGCATTGTTTCTTTAATGATTTTATAATCTAGTTTTTTACCATTTTGCTTTATATGATTTTGCCAATTTTTTGAATCAGTAAAAGCCTGAATATGATTTTTCAATATATCTGAATAGAGCAGGGGATATCCAATATTAAAGGATTGTAAACTAAATACAATACTGTCTTTTCCAATATCCCATAATTGATTGATAGTACTTATTTCATTAGATAGATTTTTTTTGGCAGCAACTTTATTAAAATCTGAAATAGAATATTTAACAGATGTATACTTAGTGGAATCTTTATGTTTCCAAAATGAAAGGATATGATAAATGCTGTCTTTCTCTATTTTTAAAGCATAATCGACAACAGATTTTTCGATTTTCACTTGCGCACTCGAGCTATTAAAAAGTAATATCAAACACGTTGATAGAATAATATTTTTGTTCATAAAGCTTTATTGTTTTGATAGATATTTTTTGCTAAAAATCCATAATCCAAGTAAAAATAATAACCATCCGATTCTAAAATGTTTGCCCTGGAATGTTGAATTCAAATCTTCAAGAATACTTGTAAATTCAAAGAACGTAACTACAATAGTAATAGCGGAAAACATAAGCGCCGATTTAAAGATACCTGGTGATTTTTCCTTGTTTGTATTTAAAACCCCAAATATTACAAAAGCAATATAACCCAGTATAGTTGAAGTTAAATAAAGATCCAAAGATGATTTTCCCGCATAATCGGCAATGGGTAAAATCTTGAACCAAAAATTATGAAACTCAAATCCATGGTTAAGATTAAATCTAGCAACTACAATTTGGGAAAATACCAAGCCTAGTATTAAAAGAATGAAAGATCGTTTTTTCATATTAATTATTTAATACTCGAAAATACTAAAAAAAATTGAATGGAATTCCTGTTGGTCTCTATTATTTGCAATGAATAGAAATTGAACGACTACTGTTTTACTTTTTGTTTTCTATTCTGTGTAAAACATCATTTTTATAACTTCTACTTATTGGTATTTCGTTTTTACCAATTTCAATAGTTTCGTTTGTAAAAGAATCAATATTTGCAATCGAAACAATGTATGAACGATGAATTCTTAAGAATTTTTTTGGTGGAAGTTTAGCTTCAATATTCGATATCGTTTCTCGTGTAATAACTGATTTGTCAGTCAAATGAATTTTAATATAATCGCTTAAACTTTCAATATATTTTATTTCTGAGAATTTGATATTTATCATTTTTCGATTTGAACGCACAAAAATTGAATCGCTCTTTTCTTGTATAATTTCTTCTTTAATAGATTCTGCTTTAGATGTGTTTTCATCTAAATATTTACTAATTGCCTGTAGCAATCGTTCAAAGGAAATGGGTTTTAATAAATAGTCTACGGCCTGTAAATCGAAGCCATCTATAGCATATTCGCGGTAAGCTGTGGTAAAAATTATTTTACTATTTTTAGTTATTAGTTTAGCAAATGATAAGCCTGTTATTTCGGGCATATTTATATCTAAAAAAATTAGGTCTACTTTATTTGTTCTTATAATATCAAAAGCATCCATTGCACTTTTGCAAGAAGCTACTACTTTTACAGAATTAATTTTTGCTAAATGATTTTCTAAAATCTCACAAGCAACAGGCTCATCATCAACTATTATACATTGTATAATTTTAGACATTCTTTATTAATTTTAAATTAGTAATCGATAATTTTACAGCATACCAATTGTCTTTAACTTCTTTTTTAAGACTATAGTTATTTGCATAATGTAAATCAAGTCTTTTTCTTAAATTTTCCAGCCCAATTCCATTTGACTCCTTTTCTTTACTATTACTTAAAACCGTATTTTTAATTGAAAAATCTAATTGATAATCAGTTATTAATATATTAATTTCAACCTTAAGTGATCCGTCTATTATGTTACCATGCTTAAAAGCGTTTTCGATAAAGGGAATTAGAAGCATTGGTGCAATTTGTATTTTGTCATCAATTTCATTGGCTGAGAACACTATTTTTAGCGTGTCTTGAAACCTTATCTTTTCAAGTTCAATATATTCTTTTATATGCAATATTTCTTCTTTAAGGCTAACTCTGGGTTTATTGATTTGGTATAAAATATAATCTAGGAGGTTGGAAAGTTTGAGAATGATTTCAGGGGTTTGTTTCGATTGCTTTATTGCAAAGCCATAAATCGTATTTAGAGTATTGAATAAAAAATGAGGATGAATCTGTTTTTTTAAATAGTTCAGCTCTTGATCTTTTAGCTGTAATTGGGTGGCTAATATTTTATTCTGGAGTTCTTTATTGCGTGAATCAATCTTGAAATTATGATTTAAAATACTTACAAAGCTTACCATACCAACAACTAAATAAACCAATATTAATATAAATAGAAAGTTCTTGCTCATTGGTGGCATTATTGAGATATTAAAGCTCAGCAAGAAAATTAAACAAGCATAAATTACTAAAACAATTAGGTAAGCAGAAAATATTAAGGTATAAAAACTATAAAGAGCAAATTGCCAGTATTTCTTTTCTAATAAATAACGAGGTATTAAAAAATAAACTATGAAGTAAGTAATAAGCATGGTTAGTGGTAAAAGAATGCTTGTAAACCACATAACGTATCTAGTATCATCAGAGTTGTAACTGAAAAAATAATTAAAGAAAAACCAAACTACTACCCAAAATAAGACATGGAAAAATACAGTTTTTACCTTTTTAATACTAAATAAGTTCATCAGAACAATAATACGAAAATTCTATAAATCAACAGTTAATTATAGACCAATAACCTAATTAGTATCCTTTTTAGCAGAAAAAGACTTAAATTTCCATTTTACAAAGCTAAATAAGTTAAAAAGAGATGTTAATACTGAATCCATCGCAAATAAAATTTTTCAATTGAAATCCTTCTTAGATTTGATTCAGTATTAACTAAAACAAACATATTATGAATCTATGGACACAAATTATTGACAAATTTAACGAAGGCGGACCATTTCTTACTTATCCAATTTTAATATTATTAATAGTAATAATAGCTTTATTTGTTAAAGCTGTATTAAAAGAAAAAGATTATAGTAAAACAATCTCATTAATTAAATCTTTAAGTTGGTTTACCATTGCCTGGGGATTTTATGGTCGTACTTTTGGCTTAATTGTTGCCTTTGACAATGTAGACGCTGCAGGAGAGTTAACACCAAGCCTTTTAGCCGAAGGATTAAAAATAGCTTTGATAAATCCTATTTTTGCAATTTCTGTATTTTTAATTGCTCGGGCAGGAATTATAACTTTGATTTTAATGCAGAAAGAGAAATCGGAAGATTAGTTATTCATACTTCCTTGCAAAGTGGGATGCAAAAAAGTGCGTTATAAACAATTTGAGGAATCCTGCAATCTATATTCTCATTTGATTAACATCACACCGAGAGTAACCATAAAATTTAAAATGATTTCCATTTGATGTACCATTAATTTGTTGAATTGATTTATTAAAGAATTAAAACATGTTAGAAAAGAATATAAAATTAGCTTTTAGAATATTTACAAAAAACAAACATTATTTTTTCTTAAATCTAATTAATCTTACTGTAGGCATTATTTGCGGAATAATAATATTATTTTATTTACAGAATTTCAAAAGTTTTGATAAGCATCATGTAAAGCATTCTAAAATTTATAGAGTTGGTTATGATTTTACTACTTCGTCGGGTAGATCAATGAAGAAAGCTTCCTCGTCCGAAAAAATTGGCCCCATGTTAAAAGATGAATGTCCAGAAATAGAATCGTATGTCAGGTTTAGACCAATGGATCAGGTTGTTGTAAAATATGATGATAAATCTTTTGTTGAAAATGATATTTTATATGTTGACACTAGCATCTTTACTGTTTTTACACATAAGTTTATTGAAGGTAATGCCAATACTTGTTTAGAAAATAAAAACTCTATTGTATTGGTTAATAGTATGGCAAAAAAGTATTTTGGAAGTAATAGTGCGGTTGGGAAAACACTAAAAATAGATTCTGTTAATTATCAAGTTACAGGGGTAATAAAGGACTTGCCAGATAATATCCATTTAAAATTTGATGCTTTAGTTAATTATCAAAATTTAGGATTTGGATGGTTTACAACAACTTGTTATACATATCTTTTTTTAAATGAAAATGCAAAAGTTGATGGTATATATGATAAGTATCCTCAATTATTTGATAAATATATGTTGAAAGAGTCACAATCAATAAAAGCTACGATAGATATCATTTTAGAACCATTGGTTGACATTCATTTTAATTCGGATTTGCCGCAAGATTTTCCTCAAGGCAATAAAATGTATGTATATATTTTGGGAATTGTTGGATTATTTATAGTAATAATAAGTTCTATTAATTACATAAATATGTCAACTGCTTTTTCTACAAATAGAACAAAAGAAATAGGTTTGAAAAAAATATTCGGATCAAGCCAAATAACGCTTAGAGCTTATTTTATTATTGAATCATTACTTTTAACATTAATTGCATTTTTAATAAGTATTGTATTTGTACGTCTAATTGTAGATGCCAATTATTTGCATCAAATATTAAATGCAAAACTCCAATTCAAATTTATTGAAAATATTAATCTGCTTTTAATGTCTTTTATTTTAGCATTAATAGTAGGATTAATTTCAGGATTGTACCCAGCATTTTATTTATCATCAATTCCTCCTATTAGTGCAGTTAGCTCTAGTTTTAAGCATAAAAAAGGGAATGCTATATTGAGAAAAGCACTAATTGTTTTTCAGTTTGTTCTTTCGGTATGTGTTTTAATTGGAGTTCTTGCAATGAATAAGCAAATTAATTTTATCAATAATAAGGATCTTGGATTTAATAAAGATAAGCTAATTACAATTCCTTTAGCTAATACAGATAATTCAACATTATCGATTTTAAAAGAAGAGTTATGTGAAAATCCAAGTATTATTTCTGTCTCAACAGCATATATTCTTCCTAATTCACAAGAAATGATGTGTAATTTTAGTATCGAGACCGAATCAGGAACTGAAGAGCAACTATTTAATTGGTTGATTGTTGATCACGATTATATCAAAACAATGGAGATTCAAGTGCTTGAAGGAAGAGATTTTGATAAAAATATTATCTCAGACGTTAATAAAGCATATATAGTTAATGAATCATTTTTGAAACATATGTGTTGGGAACATGCTGTTAATAAGAGAATGCAAATAATAAATGGGGGATATTTTAATTGGCCAAAAGGGGAAATTATTGGTGTTGTAAAGGATTTTAATATTAGTTCATTACACAAAAAAATTGAACCAATTATTATCGTTTTATATTCAGGTGGTTATTTACATCTAAGAATAAGTGGAGCTAATATTGCTAAAACATTAGAAGATATTGGGTTGGTTTGTACTAAAATTGCACCCAGTATTTCATTTGAATATTCATTTATGGATGAGCAAATATTGCAATCTTATTCAAATGAAATGAATCAATTTATTTTAGTCAAATTGTTTTCTATTATTTGTTTTATTTTATCATGTTTAGGTCTTATTGGCTTATCAGCTTACTCAATAGCTCAAAGAACAAAAGAAGTTGCAATAAGAAAACAATTAGGCGCAACAGTTATTAATATTATTATTGTACTATTTAAGGATATTGCATTTTTGATATTAATTGCAATTCTTATTGCGATTCCATTATCATATTGGGCTGTAAATTTATGGCTAGAAAGCTTTGCATATAGAATTCATTTAGGGATTTGGATTTTTATTACATCTGGCTTTATCGCTTTCTTAATTGGTTTTTTGTCGGTTTTATATTATTCATTAAAGGCTGCGTATATTAATCCTGTTGAAGCGTTAAAATACGAGTAATTTTGAGTCTAATTTATAAAATACTTCAATTGATTCTATAGTTCCATTCTTTTGAATGGACATTACACAAATTTCTCTCGTTGTTGCGAATTAATTAGCGACCACAATAAAGAGATCACAGAGCCAATAATAAGCATTAAGCGGTTTGATACAATATGTTTTTTCATACGGTAACACGTACATTGTTAGGAATAATAACTTAATATTTTCTGATTCCAATACTATTAAATAATAGTATTCTTGTTTATAGAGTAATATCTACTTGATAAATAATTTATTTTGTAAATTTATAATCTTAGAAGTATCTCCATTAAAATAGAATAGGGTAAAATTCATTTTTATCATCATAGTATTGATTAGTATTGTGGTACATTTTAAACAATATCTTAAAAACAATTTAAAATAAGCTATTATGAAAGGACATTTGGTTGCAATATTTTATTTATTATTTTTTGTTTCTTTAAATACATTCTCGCAACAAGATATTTCATTTGACGGGGTTTATCAGACAGATTTTAGAACAGGATATTTTACTAATTGTAGTCCTGGTAAAGAATACAATCAAATTGAAGGAAGTCCTTACTTATTTGAAAATTGGAGTTCAGGAATAATTAAGTTGGAAAGAGGAGCTAACTTAAAAATTGAATCATGTATGTATGATGTTTATAAAGATAGAATAATGTTCTTACAGGATGAAACCCCATTATATTTTGCCTATCCTGAAGATATTGATAGGGTTACTTTTGGATCTTCAGATTTTATAAATTTAAAGCTTGAAAACAGGAATGATTATTTTGAAATATTGATCGAAGAAATGGATTTTGTATTATTGAAAAAATATAAATGTGATATCGTTAAAGGTAAGGAATCTGATGGGATTAATAAAGCCACAAAAGATAAATTCAAATTAAGTTATAATTATTATTTAATAAAGGGTAATGCTGAATTAGCAAAAGTTAAAATTAAGAAAAAAAATATTTTGGAATTGATGAATGATAAAGAGCAGGAGGTCAAGAAGTATATAATAGATAATAATTTGAAGCTGAAAAATGAGAGTGATCTAGTAGAGATTTTTAAGTTTTATTCAACTCTAATTATCTAATACAATATTTCTAAATTCATAATCATGGAAAGTATTTCTAATTCGAATAGGGTAAAATTTATTTTAATCATCTCAGTATTGTATGATAAGATTCTAAATTATAAACTAATTAAAAAAAGCTATCATGAAAAAGCAATCGATTACATTATTTTATTTATTATTTTTTGTTTCTATAAACGTATTCTCACAACAAGATCTTACATTTTCCGGAAATGGTGAGATTAATTTTAATTCAGGATATTTTACCAAATATGTTTCAAGTGTAGAATATAAAAAGATTGATGGGAATCCTTACTTATTTGAAAATTGGAGTTCTGGGCTTATAAAGTTGAAGAGTGGTATGGAATTAAAAATAGAATCTTGTAAGTATGATATTTATGAAGATATGTTAATGTTTTTAAAGGATGAAGTTTCATTATATTTTTCTAATCCTGAAGATATTGATAGGTTTACTATTGGAACTTCGGATTTTATTAATTTAAAACTTGATAAAAAAAATGATTTCTTTGAAATATTGGTCGAAGTAAAAGATTTTATATTATTGAAAAAATATAAATATGATATTATTAAAGGCAAGGAATCTGTTGGAATTATTCAAGCCACAAACGATAAATTCAAAATAAGTTGTAAATATTATTTAAAAAAGGGTAATGCTGAAATAGTAAAAGTCAAAATTAAGGAGAAAGATATTTTGGAATTGATGAATGATAAAAAGCAGGAAGTAAGAAACTATATAATAGATAATAAATTGAATCTTAAAGAGGAGAATGATTTAGTAGCAGTTTTTAAGTTTTATTCAACTCTAGTTTAAATATCCAAGAGAGTTTTAATATAGAACTAGTATTTAGTTGTATTAAAAGAAAGGCTGTCAAATTTGACAGCCTTTCTTTTAATTAATTTATTTGATTTGATAAAAATCAATATAAGCTTTGACATCTAGTTCACTTCCTGTTCCATGTTTTAAACGATCATTCCAATTATAATATTCGCCAGTACTATAAAAATACTTCGTTAAGTAAGCACCTACTTCATTATTAAATGCATAGTCTTTGCCAAATTCAGTTTCTAGTGTTTTGTGTATTTGAGATGCGACCATATCAGCAATTAAATAATTTTGAAGATAAAGAGGATAGGAAACGTAGATGATATTTTCTAATCCTTGAGTTCTGATTTCTTCAGTTTCAATAAATAAATATTTTTTTGCTAATTCAGTTTGAATTTCTTCATAAGATTTTTCCGGATGTAAATAAAGCTCTGTTTCTTTTAAGAAATTAAAAATGTGGAAACGTATAAAAGCAGGGGCATATTTTTTTACAGTTTCTTTTCTTTTAAGAATTTGCTCTTCGTTTAAATTTGAATATTTTTTTTGCCATTCAGTATTTCTTGTAAACCAAGTAATTGTTTCGGCCATACCTTCAGCAAACGATGGATTTGCATTTCCCGGAATCCATTCATATCCTTCCAAAATAGGATTATTAATTGAATTAAATAAACCATGCAGTCCATGACCCATTTCGTGCATCCAAACAGAAGCATCCATACCTAATGTCATAACAGCCCGAAAATCGTTAGGCACATCTATCATTAATCCTTGACCACCTATACCTGCAGGTAGTTTTTCTTCAACGAGTATTGCCGGCAATTCAGTATAGTTAATTCCAATATTGTTTAAGGATATTTTTACGAGTTCGATATTATCTTCAATATTTAATTCAGAAGGACTGCTATTGCCATAAAACTGACCAATAAATTGATAAGCATTTCTTTGACCGAATTGCTCTACACTTTGATTGGTTTTAGCTTCCTCAATTAAAGCTTTATATGCATTTATTGTTGAGTTATCCATTTCTTCTATGAAATTCAAAAACCACTTGTAACCTAAACCATTTGTTTCAAAGCTTAGATGAACATAATTATCGTAACCTAGTTCAATCGATTTTTTATTACGTAATTCGATTAATTTAAGCATTTTAGCTTCTAAATCGTTTTCTGTTTCGTCTTCTTTATTTGACATTTCCAGCATTTTTTCCAGATCGTTTCTTAGCTCTAAAATTTCAGCATTATACTCAACCTTAGCCGATAATAATACATCATGCCATTTCTCAACGCGTCTGGTTAACATGCTATCTTTAATTTCAGCGCGTTTTGGATACCATGTTTCAATTAGCGTGTTTAATGTATCATTAATTAATAAGTTGTAGAACTTGTCTTTGGGTGTTTTTAAATCGGCTTCGCCTTCAGCTGAATAGAAATTCCAGTATGCTTCTCCTAAATCAATAGCGATATTTTCATATTGGGTTTCTATTTTATTTAGAAATCTGTTTAATTCTTCTTCCTTATTGCTACAAGCGGTAAAGGATAAAGAGCTTATAAACAAAACTGTAAGCGTTAATTTTAATGAATTAGAAATGACTGATTTCATAATTTATAAGATTTATAAGGTTAATATTGCTTTATTGTATTGATACTAAGATTCTAAATTGTGAAAAGGGTTTAATCTTATTTTATTAAAACGATAAGGTAAAAATTGTTTCGATATTCTGATTTGACTTAACAGAAATACTATCTCCATGTAAACGCATCATCCTAATACGGAACCTTGCTCTTTTGTTGTGAAAAATGGTATGTTAAGACTTCCTGTCGAGAGATTGATTTATCTAATATGAACAACTTTTTTAACTTTTGTTACAAACTCTTTTATTTGAATTTAAATTAGGATTTACGATTTTTCTTCAATTATACTTAATGCGGCTTTTATTCCATCGGCTGCGCTTGATATAATTCCACCGGCATAACCGCTTCCTTCACCAACAACAAATATATTATTAAATCCAGTACATGATTTATTTTCTTCTCTAATAACCTGAATTGGCGAAGATGTTTTACTTTCAAGACCTATAATGTTTCCCGTTTCAAAACCTCTTATTTTTTTATTAAAATCAATTAAACTCTCTCTTAAAGAATTACTTACTGTAGATGGTAAAAGTTCCCATAAAGGTGCTTCTATTAAACCCAACGGATAACTTGATTCACTATTATGTGATCCTGTTTTTTTATTTATAAAATTGTTTATACTACCAAAAGGCGCTCTAAAACTATTTGAATATTCATAAAATTTATTTTCCAAAGCCTCTAACCAGTCAAGAATTTCAGGAGCAGATGTTTCTTTACCTAATAATTTATCAGGATTAACACCTGCAACAATTGCCGAATTAGCAAATTTTGCATCTCTGTTATACAAACTCATCCCGTTAACAATATTAGTATTTTCATTCGCTGTTGCGGGGACAATAACTCCGCCTGGGCACATACAAAATGTATAAACTGGTAATTGATTTTTCGGATTAGAAGTTAATCGATATTCAGCTGCTTTAACACCAGGTAATTGCTTTTTACCCCATTGGGCAATATTAATTAATTCTTGTGGGTGTTCAATTCTGCTCCCAAGAGCAAAGTTTTTGGTTCTAAATTGAATCCCATTTTTAATTAACATTCTATATGTATCGAAAGAAGAATGCCCAGAGGCAATTATAAAATAATCAGCATCTATAGCTCCGGAATTAAGAACTGCGCTTTTTACTTTACCATTACTAATTTTGATATCATCTAAGCGTGTTTCAAATAAAATTTCGCCACCAAGATTTATATATTCTGTTCTTAAATTTTTAACAATTTTTTTCAGATTATCACTCCCCAAATGAGGATGCGCTAGATATGAAATTTCTTCTGGAGCACCAGCTTTTATGTAACTATTTAATATAAATTGTCTTTCGAGAGATATACGTTTTGATCTGGATGTTAATTTACCATCGGAGAATGTGCCAGCACCGCCTTCACCAAAAGCATAGTTATTTAAAGGGTCGAAAATACCCGTTTTTTCAAATTTCTGAATTCCTGCTTCTCTTTTTTCTACATCACAACCTCTTTCAATTATTTGGGTGTTAAATCCTGCCAATTGAAGTACATAAGCCGAGAAAAAACCTGCAGGTCCACTTCCAATAATTATTACTTTTTCTTTTCGCTTTTTGTGCGATATTTTTAAGCCAGATTTAGGCTCTAAAATGTCACCTTTAATTTCATCAGAAATAACAGAAACTTTCAATAACCAATGAATATTACTCTTTTTTCTGGCATCAAGGCTTTTATTTTCAATTTGATAAGAAAACTCCTTTATCTGAAGTTTGTCTTTAATTATTTTTTTTAACTGATCTGGTGTAAAATCGGTCGGTAATTTTAATGAGATTTCTTTATAAGCCATGCTTTATATCTCCTGTGTTTTTTAATAATTTGTAAATGTAAGATGTAAATATTGTTTGTTATAATAAATAGCAAATTATTTAAAATTATCTTGATAGTGCATATTTGAACAAAAGTGTTCGATATCGAACAGTTAATTAAAGACTTTGTTGATGTAATATGTTGATATATTGCATTATAAGTATTTTGGAACGTGATTTGCAAATCAATCTAAGAACCATTAAACTAGAAAAGATGTTTAAACATAATTTAAAAATTGCACTAAGAAATATACTTAAATATTGGAATTATTCAATTATCAATATTGGAGGTCTTGCAATTGGTTTAGCCAGTTTTATTTTTATTGTATTATATATCGATGATGAAATAAAATATGATAAATACCATGAACATGCTGAGAATATATATCGTGTAAATAGATTATATAACAGTAATGATGTTGATGAAGATGCGGCAACATTATCTTTTCCGGCAGGTCCTACCCTTGTTGAGGATTATCCCGGAATAGTTGACAAGCAAGTTCGATTTCATAATCAATTACGAAATCAATGGTTTTTTGATTATCAGAAAAGCGAAGATGAAATTATACGTTTTAACGAGCCTCATTTTTTGCTGGCTGATTCAACAGTATTTGATATTTTTACATTTCCTTTTGTAGAAGGTGATCCTGAAACGGCTTTAGATAATCCTGGTACAATTGTCGTGACGGAATCAACTGCAAAAAGATATTTTGGTGATGAATCTGCAATGGGTAAAGTATTGCGTGTAGAAGAGGTTATAGATTTTGAAATAACAGGTGTAATAAAAGATTTACCTACTCAATCACATTTTAAAATTGACATTTTAGGCTCTTTAAATACTATTCGTCAATTTAATAGAAATGGTCAATTACCTCAAACTTGGATTACGAATAATTGTTGGACGTATATTAAACTTCACGATGGTATTAATCCTGAAATGCTAGATGAAAGATTTCCTGAGTTTGTTGAAAATCATTATGATGATTTACGTGACGCAGATGTAACTTTATATCTACAAGCACTTACAGACATTCATTTAAAATCCCATCATTTGTTCGAAATGCATCCAAATAGTAATTCAGTTTATGTTTATATTTTATCGATTGTAGCATTAATTATATTGGCATTGGCTTGTATCAATTTTATGAATTTAGCAACGGCTAGTTCGGCAGGTAGAGCAAAAGAAATTGGATTAAAAAAGGTCTTTGGTAGTCAACGTAGAAAGTTAATTTTTCAGTTCTTGGGCGAAGCTGTAGTTCAAAGTTTTGTTGCAATGTTAATTGCAATAATTATTGTAGAACTTTTAATTCCTGGATATAACAACTTTACGGGAAAGATTATAACACCATCATTTTTAGTTGAACTGAAAATTCTTGGTTTTATCTTAGGTGTTGCATTCGTTGTTGGATTAATCGCAGGTGTATATCCAGCTTTTGTGTTGTCTTCATTTAAGCCATTAAAAGTGTTAAAAGGCGCTTTAAAAAGTGGTACAAAATCAGGTACAGCCCGAAAAGTGTTGGTTGTTATTCAGTTCACTATTTCAATTAGTTTGATCATTGGCAGTTTAGTGGTGTTTTCTCAGTTAAAATTTTTGAGAAATGCAGATCTGGGTTTCAAAAAAGATCATATTATAAATATTAGAAGAGTAGGACGCTTATTTCGTAATCATGAAGCATTTAAACAAGAATTATTAAGTCATAAAGATATTGAATTTGTTACTGGGGCAAGAGATTATCTTGGAATAAATTACAATACTCATCCTTTCGAAATTGAAGGTTTAACACCAGGGCAAGGTTTTTATATTCCGGCTTTGCAAGTTGATTGGGATTTTGTCGAAACATTTGATATTGAGGTAGTAGAAGGAAGAGCATTTTCGCGAGAATTTCTCAGTGATACAATAGCCGCTGTTATGATCAATGAAACCATGGCGAAAGATTTGGGTTGGTCAAATGCAGAAGCAATTGGTAAAAGAGTCGCTTATGGTCGTGGTGATGAGAGAGTAATTGGAGTTTTTAAAGATCTTAATGCTATGTCACTTCACCGTCCTGTAAATAAGTTTATTTTAGATATGTTCCCTCGTCCGGAAGCTGGTGCAAGAATAATATCAATACGTTTTAGTTCAAATAACTATCAGGAAGTTATTAAGCACATAGAAAATACCTGGATTGAGTTTGTTCCATCACGTCCTTTTGAATATCAATTTTTTGAGGAGCAATTAGATGAATTATATAAGGATGAACAAAGATTTGGTAGATTTTCGTTAATGTTAACAATTTTAGCAATAATAATAGCAAGTATGGGATTGGTTGGATTAACATCGTTTCTTGCAGAGCAGCGTACCAAAGAAATTGGTATTAGAAGAGCACTAGGCTCATCTATAAATTCAATTATAAGTTTATTGGCGAAAGAATTTTTATGGTTACTTCTTGTTGCTAATGCAATTTCGTGGCCTATTACATATTATTTTACAACTAATTGGTTGGAGAGTTACTCAAGACACATCTCAACAAATTGGGGGATATATATTCTTTCTGGAATTCTAACTCTTGTTATTGCTATGATTATTATAACATATAGAGCGTATAGAACAGCTATACTAAATCCAGCTGAAACATTAAGATACGAATAGATAAAAATGATAAAGTAAAAATACTTCTTGCAATTTGTAAGAAGTATTTTTATTTTAACAATTGAAAGTGATTAGCTTCATAATAAACAACTCATATCTATTTGCAAATAGTTTTAAGTTCATAAGCATAATTGGACCTATCTTATTTAATTACTGACAATATTTCCGATTAGTTATTGCGGCACATATATTGATATATGTGGATTAATTAATATGTAATTTATAACCATTTAAAAAATAGTATTATGTTAATGACTAATTTAGATCATGTTGAAAGTGCAGATAATCACAAGAAAATCTTAGAAGAAAACGAAAATGTAATGATTTGTTGTGGACGTATGGGTCCAATGTGTATGCCAGTATATGACATTATGGAAGAACTTCAGGATAATTACACGAATGTAAAATTCTACGATATGGATTTTGATAGTTCGGATGCGCATGTAATTAGAAATGCACCAGAATGTGCCGGTTTTATGGGATTGCCATTTGTAATGTATTATAAAAATGGTAAAGTTGTACAAGCTAAAACAAGTATTCAGAATATGGATCAGATTACCTCAGTTCTTAATGAGCAGTTTGGAAAACCGGAATAAAGAATCCTTATAATTTTACTTCGATTATGGAAGATATTTATGATGTAATAATTTTGGGAGCTGGACCTGCAGGATTGTCTGCAGGTATCTATGCTTCCAGAGCAAAGTTGAAAACCCTTATTTTAAATGAGGGAACTGTTGGAGGGCAAGTAATTCTTACTCATGAAATAGCCAATTATCCAGGTGTTGAAACAACAAATGGCTTTAAGTTAGTAAATACAATGAAAAAACAAGCCAAAGAATTTGGTTGTATTATTAAGGCTAACCTTAACGTTACCGGAATTAACTTATTAAATAAAATTAAAGAAATTAAAGTTAATGGCAGCGATATATACAAAGGTAAAACTGTTATTTTGGCATTAGGTGGTAAGCCGCGTTCATTAAATATTCCTGGCGAAGATGATTTTAAAGGGCGAGGAGTTTCTTATTGTGCTACCTGCGATGGTGAGTTTTTTACAGGTAAAGAAGTTGTTGTTGTTGGTGGTGGGAATTCAGCTCTCGAAGAATCTGTTTCTTTGGCAAAATATGCGAGTAAACTTACTGTTGTACATCAGTTTGATCATTTTCAAGCTCAGCGTCATTATATTGATATGGCAAAAAATAATCCAAAGATTAATTTTATTATGGGTTCTGAGCTTAGAGGAATTGAGGGTGAAGCTTCCGTAAAAAAAGTAAAAATTGAAAACCTTACAACAGGTCAAATTTCTGAGTTAAATACCGATGGTGTATTTATTTTTATTGGATATTCAGCAAATGTAGATAAAGTAAAAGATACTATTACACTTAACTCACGTAGCGAAATTGTTGTAGATAATAACATGAAAACAAATATTGAAGGTGTTTATGCTGCTGGTGATTGTATTGAAAAGCGATATAGACAAGTTACAACAGCTGTTGCAGATGGTACTATAGCTGCTTTAAGTGTAAGCGATTATCTTATGAATTCTACTGTTTCAAAAGAAGCAATTTTAAATTAAGAAAGATTAATTAGTAAAAAAAAGCAGTCTTTGGTTTTTAAACTTAGGACTGCTTTTTTTTATTGAATAAATTAATTAGTTCGAAATAGTTGCTGTCGATTTTGTGTTATCATCAAGGTGTCTGTCAATCAATTTAAAGTAAGGATCAATTCCAACTTTACTTGGTTTATGATCTATAATAAATTCAAAATCACGGTTTTCTTCAATCTTGAATTTCTGTAAAAAGATTTCTGTTTCTTTTTTAGTACTGTCATTTACTTCTTTAGAAAATACAGCAATATCGATCCAATCGTTTATTGGAATTTCTTCTTCGCGCCCTAAACTATCGGCACGAAATTTCTGACATTCAACAGAAAAGTTTACTTTAAATTTCCCGTCTTCAAGTTCTTCATAATCCACTTTAGATACTTTGTTTTCATATAGAGTAATGGTTTCAAACATATCATGAATCATATACTTTAAAGAATCGGGTGTAACCTCTTTAATATATTCAATAAATTCCAGCGATGTTACAAATGGAGCTTCTTGAAAAGCATAATCTGCTACAAATTTCTTCAAAGCGGAATTTATCTTTTCTTCACCGATATAATCCGTTAATGCGTACATAACTATATTACCTTTATTATAATGTAAATATCCCTGGTCGGGTCGCATGTATAATAAAGCTGGTTCATAATGTAACTCAGTACTTCGACCAGTCAAATATCTATCCATTTCGTATTTAATCATGTCGCGAACTTTTTCAATACCATATTCTTTTTCAATAACTCTTAATGATGAATATTGGCAAAGTATTTCTGATGTTACTGTAGCACCTTCTACATTTGCACCAATTACCTGATGAGCCCACCATTGATGTGCAACTTCGTGTGAAGTAACCCAAAAGGGATAATTAAAATCTTCCTCTTCAACATTTGCGATAAAACCGATACTTTCTGAAAATGGAATCATATTAGGAAATGATTGAGCAAAACTTGAGAATCTTGGAAACTCAAAAATCCGAAGTTGCTTATACTGAAATGGACTAAAGTTTTCAGAGAAATATTCAAGAGACATTTTCATTGCTTTCATCATGTCATCAGTATTATATTCATGACCTTTATGATAATAAACGGCCAGATCAATACCATTCCATGTATCTTCGAGTTTTTCATAATCGGCAGATAACCATGCTGCGAAATTCAGGATCTTAGTATCCATCTTGTAATGGAAATATTTACGTCCATTTTCTTCCCATTCTTTTTCAAGATATCCGGGAGCAATAGCAATTTGATCAGGAACAGTGCTAACAATAGTTTCAAATCTAATCCAATCACCATCATTTGAGATATAAGTGTTTTGTAAAGCATTAGTATCTGTCATCTTAGCAATTAGCTGTTTTTCAGGGAGATCGTATTTTTTCCTTTTTTTCTCATTGCTAAGTTCAATACCTTCATTGTATCCCATAGATGGTAATACTCCTGTTGATAAAAAAGTACCATTGCCTAGTAATCTGGTGTTGGACCCACTGTTTCTAAAACCTCTTGAAATTAATTCAAGTTCAATATTTACTTTTATTGAATCGCCAGGCATTAATGGTGTATCAAACTTACAAATTCTGAATTCCAGTTCTTTATCATCAAGAACAACTTCAAAGGCTTTTTCAAATTCAAACTTATTAAAATCTACGCCGCTACTGTAATTTACAAACACAGAATCAATAGGATGATTTGATTTATTAGTTATAATATAATATCCCTTAAAAGAAGCGTCTCTTCTGTTAGGATAAATATCAACATTCATATTCATTTCAATTACACGAGGTTGAATATGGTCTTTATATTTTTTATATTTCTTTTCGTAGTTTACAGATTGCAACATTCCTTCCTTACTTGTTATGTATTTGTTAAGAACATTTGTATTGTAGAATATAAAAGAACCCAAGCCAATAAAGATTATTAAAAATACAGCCAGACCAACCTTTGTTGATAAAGTCATTCTTTGTTTTAATAAACTAATTCTTTTTGATAAACTGTTTTCGTTTCCCCTTACCCAAAGTAAGTTTGAGAAAATTGCCAGGATTATGGCAAATGCAAACCAATATGATTTATATATAATAAAAGGAAATACAAAGTGACCATATCCATTCATATCGGAATACCAAATTCCCGGATCAGATGCAAAATCATATAAATTATGCTCAAGACCCAAACTACCCATGAACATACTAAATATGTAGTATATAATAAGAATAAAATGACCCAGATATTTGTTGTTAACTACTGCATGAATAATAAATGCTAAGAAACACAGTAAAATAAAATCTAATAATTCAATTCCGAATAAACCTTTAATATATAGTCCAATTTCAAAATTAAAATATCCCATTATTGCTTGTAATGCAATTCCAATTAGCATAATAATTGCCATCAAAATAAATTGAACCGAGAAAAGAGCAGCCAATTTTGACGTGTATATTGTCCATGTGGGAATTGGCATAGAATCAACAATCTCATTTATCTTAAACCCTCTTTCATTCCATACAATTTCTCCTGATAAAAATGTTATGATGATAAACACAAATAGTTTAAAGGCTGATCCTAAAACTTCCATTACCTGATATGTTACTGGAAACGTTGTGGTTCCATATACTTTACCAATCTGTGAAGCACTCATTATTACAAATAAAATTCCGGTAACCAATATGCCTAAGAAATAAGGATTTTTAATTAAATTAATGGTTTCAAATTTTATTAGTCGGATAAGTTGACGATATTTTGCTTTAAATGTAAACTGCTGATTTACTTTAGGAAGCTTTAATTTAAAAACCTTAAAAACAGGATTAATGTTTGCAAAAATTAATCGTGAATTTTTTCTAAACTTTAATTGAAAAACACTTTGTGCAAATTTAAATTTACTTAACAAGAATGAGAATATGGCTATCGCAAAGCTGAGCCATAAAAGTCTGTTAACTAATAATAACCATGTAAAGGGTATTATCTTTTCATTCTTTTCTGTTACAGTCCAATATTTAGTCAGAGTATCAAATGCTGTTCCTCCAAATGGATCAATTAGTGATGCTAAAGTAATGTTGTCTAAATCACTTATTAATGATCCAGCAACACCATAAAGAACTAACAGTGCAATACAACCTAAATAAGTAGCTAAAAGATTTCTGGAAACAGCTGCAATGGTAAAAATAATTATTCCAACAATAAATAGATTAGGAATAATATTAGATAAATATGGACTTATATAAGCCATAAATACATTTTCACCAAAAAAGTCTTGATTTAAATAAGGCATTAAAGAAGCCATCCATATTCCAAATCCAATGCTTGAAAATACGAATATAGAAGCAATTAACCCACCTAAAAATCGACCACCTAAATAACCAAATCTACTTATAGGATAGGAAAATAATATGGCATGAGCATTTGTTTCATAATCTCTATAAACTGAACTTCCTATAAGTGCAGGTAATAGTATCATGGCCATAAAGCCAAAACCAGATGTAAGAGTATAAATAATAAAAGGGGAGTTCGTTAATATTTTACCACCCATTCCCGCAATGGATACTGATACGCCATCAATAAGGCCGCTAAATGCATTTACCATAAGGAAAGTAAGTGCAAATAATATGATCCAATAAATGTATACAGCAGGGCGTGTGAATTTATATTTTAGTTCGAAAGATAATATTCTGAAAAACATGTGTCTGGGAATTTAATTAAACATTAGAAGCTTGTTTCACTTTTTTTATTGACGAAAAGTAGACATCTTCAAGTGAAGGTGTCACTAATTCGAAAGAATCTGGATTAGTTTCACTAAACGCATGTATAATGATCTTTCCTGTGAATAATCGAGAAGAAATAATGTTATATTTTTCTTGATGTTCTTTCAATTCACTTTTCTCAATTACCTTTTCCCAAATTTTACTTTCAACATTTTTAATTAGCACTCCAGGTTCACCTTGTAATATTAGCTCTCCTTCATTTATAATAGCCATGTTTTTACATAAATCACTAACGTCATCAACTATGTGAGTAGAAAGAATAACAATTATGTTTTCGCCAATTTCGCTTAATAAATTATGAAAACGATTTCTTTCAGCAGGATCGAGTCCTGCAGTTGGCTCATCAACAATAATTAATTTCGGACTTCCAATAAGTGCTTGTGCAATTCCGAATCTTTGCTTCATTCCACCGGAATATCCACTTAAATTCTTTTATGGGGTATCCGGTCAATACCCGTGAATTTCTTTTGTAATTTCATTGTATGTCACAGGTTCTGTAATAACAGCCTGTTCAAGTAATCTCATAAATAAAAGTCCTCTACTGTTTGAGGTTCTTCTATTGTATCGGAATACATATTCATCAAGGTAATACCCCAACTTATTTTTATTCAGATAGCTTTGATGTGTTCCAAGTAGCCACCTTTTCAATAAAGACGCTATTCTGTGTACATTGGGCAATATTTCTTCATCTTCTTCCTTTACTACTGCCCTTTGTATTGTGTGTATGTAACCCATTTCTTCTAATCCTGAATAGCTAGGCCATCCATCAGTAATAACTGTTGATGATGACTCAATATTTTTTTCAATAAATTCTTTTAAGCTTTTACCTGATGCATCCTGTATCTTTTCCAGCCTTACCCTACCGGTTTTTCGACCTTTAACTTCAACAGCCACAGCTATTAAACTTTTTCCTTCTGCTCCTCGTCCTCGCTTTCCTGAAGTTTTCCCACCAACAAGGACTTCATCAACTTCTACAGTCCCATGCAACTTACTTCTACCACTTAAAACCATTAGCCGTCTGAATTTGTGTAGCCAAGTCCAAGCCGTTTGATAACTGCCCAATCCAAGTATTTTCTGTAAACCTTTTGCACTAACTCCATTTTTTTGAGCAACCATCCACCAAATAGCATGAAACCAAACCAATAGCGGTTTGGTCGTTTTGTGAAACATCGTATTAGTTGTCACTTTTGTTTCTTTATGACAATCACAACATTCATATCTCCCTTTGTTCTTTTTCCAAAACCTGATCGAACCGCATTGAGGACATTCAAAACCATTTGGCCATCTCAATGATGCCAAATAATCGATGCACTCTTGTTCCGTTTTAAACATTTCTTCAAATTCCATTTGATTTGCTGGATATTTCATCCTGCAAAGTTAAAACTTTACGGGCGATGACTGGATACCCCATTA